>NZ_JBEOVW010000020.1:0-75119 GCF_040295705.1 Micromonospora sp. NPDC002717
TCGCCCCACGCGTCCCGGCCGAGGACGGCGTACGGGTGGTCGCCCTGGACGACGACTGGCCCACGGTGGAAGCGACCGAACCCGCCGACCTGCCGGCGGTGGACACCTCCGCGCCGGCGTTCGTGATCTACACGTCGGGGTCGACCGGGAAGCCGAAGGGCGTGGTGTTGACCCATGCCATGCTGACGAACTTCCTCAGCTGGATGCGCGAGGAGTGCGAGGTCGGCCCCGACAGCCGGATGCTGCACTGCTGCGCGCCGGTGTTCGACGTGGCCCTGGGCGAGATCTACACCGCCCTGACCTCCGGCGCACGCGTCGTGGTCTGCTCCCGCGACGACCTGCTCGACGCCCGCCGGTTGACAGAGCTGATCGCCAAGGAGCAGACCAGCCACGCGTTCTGCCCGCCCACCAATCTCGCCGCGGTCGACCCCGCCGACTGCCCGAGCATGTCCTGCGTGACCCTCGCCGGGGAACCCATCCCGCCCCACATGGCCCAGCGCTGGCTGGCCGCCGGCACCCGACTCGTCAACGCCTACGGGCCGGCCGAGGCCGCCGTCGCCTGCACCTGGTACGACGCCAGGGCCGGGTGGAGCGGCGCGTACGTGCCGATCGGCCGGCCCATGCCCAACCGACAGATCCGCGTCGTCGACGCGAACCTGAACCTCGTGCCCATGGGCGTCCCCGGCGAAATCCTCATCACCGGCTTCGGCGTCGCCGACGGCTACCTCAACCGCCCCGAACTCACCACCCAACGCTTCGTCACCGACCCCCACGGCGGCGGCCCCGCCTACCGCACCGGCGACCTCGGCCGATGGAACACCACCGGGGCCCTGGAAATCCTCGGCCGCATGGACCACCAGGTCAAAGTCAACGGCATCCGCATCGAACTCGGCGAGATCGAGGCCGTCCTCGAACAGCACCCCGACGTCGGCACGGCGGTGGTCGTCCGCCGGGAAGACCAGGGTGTCGCCCGGTTGGCGGGCTATGTGACCGGCCGGGACGGCCGAACCCCGGTCGTGAACGAACTACGCGCACACGCCGCGACCGCCCTGCCCCCGTACATGGTCCCGGCCGTGATCATGGTCCTCGACAGGTTCCCCGTCGGCGGCACCGGCAAGATCGACCGACGCGCCCTACCCGAACCCGGCTCGCAGCGCCCCGACCTCGGCGTGGACTACGTCGCACCCGCGACCGACGAGGAACGGCTGGTCACGGGCGTGTTCGCCGCCGTGCTGGGCATCGAGGGCATCGGCACCCGCGACAGCTTCTTCGACCTCGGCGGCACCTCCCTCCAGTCCGCTGCCCTCGCCACCGCCATCGACGAAGCCGCCGACGTGGTCGTACCCGTCTCCCAGATCCACCGCACCCCCACGCCACACGAACTGGCCCGCTGGCTCACCACCGCACCCCGCCGCACCCATGCAAGGCTGGAACCGCCCGTCGCCGGACGCCCCGACCCGTCCGGGCCCGTGCCGCTGACCGTCTCGGTCGCCAAGTTCGTCTGGCTCCCCTTCGACCTGGTCTGCCCCACCACCTGGTGGATCGAGGGTGAGCTGGACCTGCGGGCGCTGATGGCCGCGCTCGGCGACGTGCACCGCCGACACGAGGCACTGCACGCCCGCTACCGACGCGTCGACCCGCCCGTCGCCGTCATCCCGCCCAACCCCGGCATGCCCCAGCTACGACTGCTCACCGACGCCACCAACGAACAGGACGCCCTGGACCAACTCGCCGAAGCCGTGCAACAACCCCTCGACTACACCCAGGGCCGCAACTGGCGCGCCGCCCTCATCCGCGAACGCTCCACCAACCGCATCCTGTTCGGCGTCGGCATCCACCACATCGCCTTCGACGGCTGGTCACACGCACTGCTGGTACGCGACCTCAGCCACTCCTACACCGCCCGGCTCGCTGGGAAGGCCCCGGTGTGGGAGCGGCCCGCGCCCACCCTGCGCCAGTTCCACGACGAATACACCCGCCTACGCGACGCCACCGACCTGGAGACGCAGCGGGTCTACTGGCGCGGGCAACTGCGCGGACTCTCCCGCCAGGGCGAGGGCCGACCCCAGGAACTCCTGGAGCAGACCCCGACCTGGGGCCCGAAGACCGGGCACATCGTCACCGTCACTTCCGCCGTGCTGGAACGCTGGGACCGCGCCGCCCGCGAACGCCGGTTCAGCCGCTCCGCCTACTTCGCCGCCGCCTACGCCTCCGCACTGCGCGCCATCCACCAGCAGGACGACATCGGCATGGTGATGATCGTCGCCCAACGGGGCAGCCGCATCCTCGACTCCACCTTCACGAGCAGGATCAACACCAACTGCCTCCGGGTCCGGTTCGACGGGCCGCGGAAGGACCTGGCGCGGGCCGTCCAGCAGACCCTGGACGAGCTGATGGCCGCCCAGGACATCCCCTTCCTGGAGAGCGCCGCCGACCCGGCCCTCGGCCTGCCCCGCGAGGTGGCCAACAGCCTGCCCGCCTTCGCCTACCAGGACAACGTGGTGCTTCCGCTGGAACTGCCCGGCTGCCGCACCGAGGAGGTCGTCGAACCGTACGCCCGGGAGTGGTCGGGCGCCTGCCTCGTCGAGGTGCTTCCCGGCCGAGAGGACGTCCTCCTGCGCGTCACCGTCCGCACCGACCTGGTCCCGCCTCCTGTCGCCGAGGTGCTGGCCGCGTCGATGCTGCGCTTCCTCGAAGCCGGACCCCAGGTCGACGACGACCCGACACACTGAGCGGGCAGTCACGACCTTCGCACATCTCACCTGTGAGGGAAGCCAGCATTGTCGCCCGGATGGCCGATCGCCACCGACGTGACCGAAGGAGCCTGCCGGCATCTGATCGAAGTCCGGATGGACATCACCGGCAGTGGCGGAGTGCCGCCAAGGCGCAGAACCGCCAGCCGTGATCCGTATTCCGCGAGACGATGCGCTGCCACGATCCGTGCAGACCACGCATTCGCGGAAGGAAATCCCATGTCTGTCCACCACCGATGGGCCCGGTTCGGCCGGGCCGTGGGTGTCGTCGCCCTGACGGTGAGCGTTGCCGCCGCCGCGGCGCCGGCCGCCGCGGCGGCGCCGCAGCGGCCGATCGTCGGCTCGGCGTCCGGCACGACGACCCCGGCCGGTACACCGGTCACACTGATCACCGGCGACCTCGCCGTGTACTCCGTCGACGCCGCAGGCCGCCCGTCGGCGTCACTCGTCCCGGGCCCGAACGCCGACCCGGACGGCTACATCACCCGCGTCTTCCGCGGTGACGTCTACGTCGTCCCGGCCCGCGCGGTCCCGATGATCTCCGAGGGCACCCTCGACGAGCAACTGTTCAACGTCAGCGCGTTGGTACGCCAGGGCTACGACGACCGGTCGGCCGCGGCCCTGCCGTTGCTCGCCACCTACGGGGGCGCGGTGACGCGTACCCGCCAAGCGCCGCAGGCCCCGCAGGGCGCGACCGTCGAGGCGACCCTGCCGGTCGCGGACGCCGTCGCCCTGTCTGCGGACAAGGAGCAGGCCGCGGAGTTCTGGCGCGACCTGACCGACGGTGACGGGCCGGGGATCGCGAAGCTGTGGCTGGACGAGCGGGTCAGCGTGGCGATGGCCGAGAGTGCCGCGCAGATCCACGCCCCGCAGGCGTGGGCGGCGGGCTTCGACGGGACGGGCACCACGGTGGCCGTCCTCGATTCCGGCTACGACGGCAAGCACCCGGACCTCGCCGGGCAGGTGGCCGACGCGAAGAACTTCACCACCGACTCCGGTGGCGCCGACGTGGACCTGAACGGGCACGGCACACACGTCGCGTCGACGGTAGCGGGCACCGGCGCTGCCTCCGGCGGTGTCGAGAAGGGCGTCGCGCCCGGCGCGAAGCTGCTCATCGGCAAGGTGCTCAACAGTTACGGACAGGGCCAGGAGTCCTGGATCATCAACGGCATGCAGTGGGCCGTCGACCAGAAGGCCGACGTGATCAGCATGAGCCTCGGCGGCAGCGTCGGTACCGACTGCACCGATCCGATCGGCGTCGCCGCGCAGGCGCTCGCGCAGCAGAGCGCCTCGCTGTTCGTGGTCGCCGCCGGCAACGCGGGCCCCACGCTCCAGACGATCAGCGCGCCCGCGTGCGCGAAGGACGTTCTCACCGTGGGCGCGGTGGACCCCGCGGGTCAGACCGCACGGTTCACCAGCCGTGGCCCGGTCACCGGCACCCACACCGTCAAGCCCGAGATCGCAGCGCCGGGTGTGGAGATCCTCGCGGCCGAGTCCGGCACCGGCCGGTACACCCGGATGTCGGGCACGTCGATGGCGACCCCGCACGTCGCCGCGGTTGCCGCGTTGCTGAAGCAGAAGCACCCCGGCTGGACGGCGCAGCAGCGCAAGGCGGCGCTGATCTCGGCGGCGACGCCGAGCACCACGGGCCGGGTGCACGAGGTGGGCGCCGGTGTCGTCGACGCCCTGCGCCCGCTTACCGCGACGGTCGTCGGCCCCGGTGTCGTCGACGCGGGATCGTACGCCTGGCCGCACCTGCACCAGCCGAAGACCACGACGACGGTCACACTCACCAACACCGGCGACAAGGCGGTCGCGTTCGACCTCACGATCGCCGGAGCGACCGCCGAGAACGGAGCGCCGCTGCCGAAGCGGACGTTCGCGGCCGGGATCGGCACGGTCACCGTCCCGGCGCACGGCACGGCCGAGGTGCCCGTCGTCCTCGACCCGGCCGTCAAGTTGAGGGCCGCCGAGTACGGCGCGATCGGGGCCCGGCTCGTCGCCACCGCAGCCGACGGCAGCACCGTCGTCACGGCGATCGCGGCGTACCTGGAGCCGCATGCGGTCACCGTGAAGCTGGAGCTGATCGACCGCCGCGGCGAGGCGCCGGCCACGCCGTCGTTCGTGGACGTCGTGGACGCGGACCGGCTGACCGCCCTGCGGTTCGCGTCGTTCACGACCGAGCCGACGCTGCGGCTGCGCGAGGGCCGCTACTCGATCAACGCCGTGATCGCCAGCCGTGACGCGGGCACCACCGGGGCGAACGGCCTGGTCCACTCGGTGACGTTCATGGGCGACCCGGAGTTGGTGGTCAACAACGACGACGTCGACCGGACCATCACCTACGACGCCCGGACGGCGATCCGGCAGAAGGTCACCGCCGAGCGGCCGATCGAGGCGCAAAATGTCGCGCTGGAGTACGGCCGCTGGTGGGACACCGCGTACATCAGCGGCGGCTACACCGGCGGGAAGTCCGTCGACGAGGTCTACGTCGGCCGGACCACGCCGGTCACCGACGGCGGCTTCCAGCTGGGCAGCTACCACCGGCTGTACGCGCCCGAGCTGGTCCTGCGCACTAGCGGCGGGATCGCTCTCAACCCCGTCTACATCGGGCCGAGCCGGCTCCAGGCCGGCGTGCCGACCCGGTTCGACGGATCCGGCACCGCCGAGCTGGTCGACGCCGGAGCAGGCAGTGAGGCGGAGCTGGCCACGGCGACCGGGAAGATCGCGCTGGTGCACTCGACCGATGTCGCGAAGGTCCTCACCGCAGCCGCGGCCGCAGACGTCAAGGCCGTCATCTTCGGACGGGACGAGCCGGGCCGATGGTCTGCGATCGCCGCGTCGACGATCCCGGGTCTGACGGTCACCGCGATGGAGGAGTCCGCCCTGTGGGCTGCGCTGGCCGCCGGACCGGTGACGCTGGCCTGGGACGCCGTCGTCACGAGCCCCTACGTCTACAACGTGGCGTTCGCGGACGAGCGGATGACCCGGCCGGACGTGCCGCTGCAGGTCAGAGAGAAGAATTTGGCCCGGGTCGACGAGCGGATCCATTCCACCCGCACCAACCGGGTCATCATCGACGGAATCCAGTTCTTCCCGGCTAACTACCCCAGCACCGTGTCGCTCGTCTCCGACACTTTCGCCGTTCCGGTCGAACGGGCCTCGTTCGTGACCGCCGGTGTGCAGACCCAGCGCCTCATGGCCGGGGCGAGCATCCGGGACGAGACGATGCTCGCCGCGCCGCGGACCGCCGAGGCGGGGTCCGTCCGGTCGGAGGACTGGTACCGCGGCCCGATGCGCTCGACCGGCACCCGGCGGGCGGACCTGTCGCCGGAGCGCATCGCCGAGAGGCAGGAGGGCCAGATCGGCGCCGCGATGCTGGTGTGGGGTGACTCCGAACCCGACCATTACGGCATCGGCGGCTTCGGCGACGTCGGCAACGCGGAACTGTTCGCCGACGGCGTCAGCCTCGGACGCAGCGCCTGGCCGCAGGGGATCTGGGACGTGCCGGACGCCGACGCGGCCTACCGGCTGCGGGTGACGACCATGCGGTTCAACCCCGGGCCCAGCCACCCGAACTGGAGCCTCTTCTACGGCACCGAGACGGAGTTCCGGTTCCGGTCGCAGCGGCCGTCCGACAACGGCCTCTACGCCCTGCCGATCCTGGTCCCGTCCTACGACATCGCCGTCGACACGCGGAACCTGACCCCGGCGACCGCCGGGTTCGAGATCGGCTTCGGCGGCGCCGGTCAGCGCGACTACGACGCCGGGCAGATCACGGCGGCGCAGGCGTGGGTCTCCTTCGACGACGGGACGACGTGGCAGGAGGTGACCGTCACCCGAAAGGGGGCCGGATTCGTCACCACTGTGGACCAGTCGGCGGCCGCCGGAAAGAACGTCTCCCTGCGCGTCGACCTCACCGACGAGCACGGCAACGGCGTACGCCAGACGATCACCCGGGCGTACGGCGTGCGGTGATGTGGTTGGCGGGGCTCCGGGATGCGGCTCGTCCCGGGGCCCCGCCCGGCCATCCGACCGGCGGCCGGGACTGTTCAAGATCCATCCTCATGGCCCATACTCTCCGCGTCGCCGCGGGCGGAGGGAGGCAGCCATCGATGCTGGCCGCGTTAGGCCTAAGCCCCGAGGACGAGGCGGTCTACGGCCTGCTGGTCCGGCGCGCGCAGGCCGGCCCGGACGAGCTGGCGGCCGCCCTGCGGATGCCCACCGCGGCGGTCGAGGCGGCGCTGTCCCACCTGCTCGCCTGCGGCCTGGTGAAATCCGGATCGGACGGCGCGTTCTCGGTGGCGCCGCCCGCGGTCGCGCTCGGCGCGCTCGTCAGCGAGCAGCGCAACGCACTTCGCAGCGCCGAACTGGCGCTTGTCATGCTCGCCGAGGAGTACCGCGGGGCGGTCGCGGGACGCACCATCGACGAACTGATCGAGGTGGTCACCGGCGTCGGCGCGGTCCCGCCACCGGTTCGCCCGGGTGCAGCACGCCGCCCGTACCGAGGTGCGCGGCTTCGTCACACTGCCCTTCATCGCCGTGCCGCCGGGCAGTGACGCGGTCGAGTCGGCGGCGGTGGACCAGGGGGTACGCGTCCGGGTCGTGGTGGACCGCCCGGCGCTCGCCGAACCCGGGGTGGTCGCCGAGACCCTGGAGTCCCTGCGCAGCGGCGTCCAGGTGCGGGTGGTCGAGTCGTTGCCGATCAAGCTCATCCTGGCCGACGCGGAACTGGCCCTGGTGCCGTCGACCACCACGCCGGGCCGGTGAGCCCGGCGCGGTGCTGCTGCACCGCACCGGGCTGCTGGCCGCGATGGACGCGCTCTTCGAGGTCGTGTGGCGGCACGCCCTCCCACTGGAGCAGACCCCCTCGGGAGGCGTGACCGAAGCCGCCAGAGCCGGCACCGACGGTCCGACCGACCTGGACCGCAGGATCCTGACGCTGCTGCTGGCCGGGCTCACCGACCAGGTCGTCGCCGCCCAGCTCGACCTGTCCCTGCGCACCCTGCAACGGCGCCTGCGCCACCTGATGGACCTGGCGGGGGTGGAGACCCGGATGCAGCTCGGCTGGTACGCCCGCCAGGTGCCCTACGGCCGACGGCTGGCGCAGAGTCCGAAGGAGTGGGTCAGGGGACGAGGGCCGACGGGCAGTGTGCGAGCAGATCCCTCGGCGCATGCGCGACCAGGTCCGGCCCGGCGGCCAACAACCCACTCGCATCCCCGCCGTGCCACGTCGTGGCCACCGTCGTCGCCCCGGCCTCCCGCCCGCTCAGCAGGTCGATCACCGCATCTCCGACCATCATGGCCTGGTGCGCCGGCACGTCCATCAGCCCCAGCGCCTGGAGCACGATGTCTGGCGCCGGCTTCGGCCGGGCCACCTCGTCGGAGCCGATCACGTGGTCGAACAGACCGAGCACCCCGAGCGTGTCGAGCAGCGAGCGCGCCCGCGGGCCGCTCTTGCCGGTGGCGATGGCCATCTTGATGCCCCGGCCGTGCAGCGTTTCCAGCGTCTCCCGTACTCCAGGGAACAGCGGCACCAGGTGGGCCATCCGGTAGCTCTCCCGGACGAACGGCTCCTCCATCTCCAGCGGCAGCCCCATGAGCCGCATGATGTCCGGGAAGTACCGGCCCATGTGCTGGTTGTACTCCTCGAACGGGGCCGGCCCGTCGCCCACCACCTCGGCGTACGCGATACTGAACGCCTCCCGCATCACGGCCGAACTGTCGACCACGACGCCGTCGAGGTCGAACACGACGGCCCGGATCGGCCCCCGTACCGGAGCGGGGCGGGTTACGCCGGACGACGGAGCGTCGACCGTGGACGGTGATTGGCTCATGGCTGCTCCCCGGGGCGAATGAGGTCGCCGGTGGTTCTCACCGGCCGCTGTCGCCCGCGAGGGCGTACTGCCGATCCGGCATGGTGGGCCGGGCGCAGTGGTAGATGCGTTCGATGATGTCGATGGTCCGGCGGGCCTCGGCCACGGCCGCACCCCGGCTGGCGGGGTCGGCGAGCAGGCCGGGCAGGGCGTCGAGCTGACGGTCGTACTCGGCGCCGATCGGCTCGGCGGACAGCGGCAGCCGGACGGCCTCGCCGTCGCGGGTGCGGGTCAGCACCGGCTCCGGGTCCCGGTTCGGGCTGAATCCGAACGTGCAGCGCAGCGTCGCCGAACCGGCCGCGCCGTGCACCGTGATGGTGGTGCGGTCCAGCGCCTCGTGCGAGGCCCAGCACGCGTGCAGGGTGACGGACGCGCCGGTGTCGGTGAGCAGGAAGCCGCGGGCGGTGTCCTCGACGTCGCCGGGGGCGTGGCCGGCGGTGTCGGCCTCGCTGCGCCAGGCGGCGTGGGCCGCGCTGTCGTTGACGAAGTCGTCGGAGACGCTGCCGACGGCGTGGGTGACCCGGGTCGGGCCGAGCATCGGCAGCACCGTGTCGAGCAGGTGCCAGCCGAGGTCCACCAGCGCGCCGCCGCCGGAGAGGTCGCGCCGGGTGAACCAGCCGCCGGCGTCGGGCACGCCCCGCGCGCGGACCCAGGCCACGTCGACGTGCCGGATCGGGCCCAGTTCGCCGGCCGCCTCGGCCAGCGCCCGGACGTCGGCCCGGTAGCGGGCGGCGCTGCCGGCGAGCAGCACCGCGCCGCCTGCGCGCTCCGCATCCGCGAGCAGGGTCGCCTCGGCGGAGGTCAGGCAGACCGGCTTCTCCAGGAACACCGGTACGCCCCGGCGCAGCAGCCGGGCGGCGACGGCGGCGTGCAGGTGGTTCGGCACGGCGACGACCACCAGGTCGACCGCGCCGGCCGGCAGTTCGTCGATGTCGGCGTACGCGGCGGGGACGTGGTGGCTGTCGCGGGCCCGGTCGCGGACGCCGGGCTCCGGGTCGACCACGGCGGTCACCGTGAAGCCCGGGTGCGCGGCGAGCCGGGGCAGCCAGATCTCGCGCCCGGCCCACCCGAGGCCGGCCACCGCGACTCGCACCGGGCGGTCGGTCGCGGCGGCCGGGGGCAGGCCGGTCATCCGGCGAGGACGTCGGCGAGCACGGCCGCGATCTCGTGCATCTGCTGCTCGGTGCCGAGCAGGGTGCGGTGGTGCAGCCAGATGCAGTCGGCGTGGATCTGCTCGACGTTGGGGCAGCGGGCCGCGATCGCCTCGACCGACTCGTCGGGGGCGCCGGCCTTCCAGAAGCCCTCGCACCGGTAGATGGCCCGGAACGCCACGAACGCGGGGACGCCCCGCGCGATCAGCGCGTCCACCACGGCGCGGCGGCGCTCCATGGTGATCCCGGGGACCCGGAACATGGCCATGTAGTGCGGGTTACGGTCGGTGCGCGGGTCGGTGGCCTGCGGGACGACGCCGGGAACCTCGGCGAGCAGGCTGGCCAGCAGTGGCCAGCGCTGCTCGCGTACCGCGATCTGCTCGTCCAGCCGGCCCAGCTGGGCACGCAGCACGGCGGCGGTGAACTCGCCCATCCGGTAGTTCGAGCCGGTGGTGCTGTGCAGGTAGTCCCGGTCGGTGCGGGGCCGGCCGCAGCTGTGCACGAGGAACGCCCGCTCGCGCAGTTCCTCGTCGGGGAAGAGGATCGCGCCGCCCTCGCCGGCGGTCATCAGCTTGCCGTTCTGGAAGCTGAATGCGGCCACCGAGCCGAGTTCTCCGGCCCGCTTGCCCTGCCACTGCGCGCCCTGGGCGTGCGCGGCGTCCTGGAGCAGCGCCACCCCGGCGTCGGCGGCGAGCTTGCTCAGCGCGTCCATGTCGGCGAACTGGCCGGCCATGTGCACCGGCATGATGACCTTGGTGCGCGGCGTGATGGCGGCCTCGACCGCGGCCGGGTCCATGTTGTAGGTGTCCAGGTTGACGTCGACCGGCACGGCGACGGCGCCCAGGCGCTGCGCGGCCAGCGACGACGAGATGAACGTGAAGGCGGGGACGATCACCTCGGTGCCGGGGCCGACGCCGAGCACCTCCAGGGCAACCTCGAGGGCGTGGGTGCCGTTGGTGACGGCGAGCGCGTGCGGCGTGCCGTGGTAGGTGCCGAACTCCTGCTCGAAGGAGTCGACCTCGCTGCCGCCCATCCGCCACCACTGGCCCTGCTCGAGGGCGCGGATCAGTCCGGCGCGCTCCTCGTCACCGAACTGCGGCCACTCGGGGAACTCCGACACCGTCGAGGGCTGACCACTCATGACTTCCCACTTCCCAACTCGGGCAGACCAGGGGCTTTGCCGGACATCGGGCGGGACGACCCGGGACCGCCGGTACGCGGTCCGGGCGCACCGGGGCGCCGGATGGCCGGTTCGAGGTAGGTGACGCCCCCGTGGAGCCGGCGGCATCGCTTCAGCACGGAGGACGGTAACCGAACCGGACGTCGGGTCACCGCCCCTAACAGCCCCTACGTACCCCTTACTCCACCCGCGCGCGAGCCGTCGCCGGGTCGCCCCCCGCCGGCCGCGCAGTAAGACTGCGGAGGACCACTCATCGGGTCCTGCCGGGACAGGACCCGCGCCCCCGCGAGGTGAAGCGTGTCGGACGTGCTGCTGCTGAACGGCCCGAACCTGGGCATCCTCGGCAGGCGGGAGCCGGAGATCTACGGCACCGACACCCTCGACGACATCGAACGGGCCGTCGGCGAGGAGGTCGCCGCGCGCGGCTGGCGGGTGGTGGCCGAGCAGCACGACTGCGAGGGCGCCCTGATCCGCGCGATCCAGAACCGCTACGACACCGTCGGCGCCATCGTCAACCCGGGCGCGCTGATGATCGCCGGCTGGAGCCTGCGCGACGCGCTGGCCAACTATCCGCGGCCCTTCATCGAGGTGCACCTGTCCAACGTCTGGGCCCGGGAGAGCTTCCGGCACGACTCGGTCATCGCCCCGCTGGCCAGCGGCGTCATCGTCGGGCTCGGGTCGCTGGGCTACCGGCTGGCCGCCCGCGCCCTCGTCGCGACCGTCCGGTGAGGACCCGGCGCGCCCTCCGCCGTCTGCCGGGCCGATCCGGCGCCGGTACGGTCGTCCGCATCCTCCCACCTCACCCGAAGGACCTCAGGTGCACATTCCCGTCATCGTCCTGACCGCCATCCTCGCCGCAGTCTTCCTGGGCACCGCCGTGCCGAAGCTGACCGGGAAGGCACAGATGCGCCAGCGAATGGACCACCTGGGCGTCTCCCCCGGCCTGACCCGCGTGCTCGGGGTACTGGAGATCGCCGCGATCGCCGGTCTGCTGCTCGGGCTGCTCTGGGCGCCGCTGGGCATCGCGGCGGCCGTCGGCATCGCCCTGCAGATGGTCGGCGCAGTGGTCTACCACGCCCGCGCGAAGGACCCGGCCGCCGAGACCCTGACGCCGGTGGTCTTCGCCGTCGCCGCGGTGGCACTGGTGGTCCTCCACGTGCTCAAGGGCTGAGCCGCCGTGCCCGACCCGCAGCGTCCCACCGTCGGGCCCGACCCGCAGCGCCCCGGGCCCGACGGGCAAAGCGCTGTTGGAGTACTCGGCGTCGACGTCGGCGGCACCAAGGTGGCGCTGCGCGCCGAGGCGGCCGGCCGGCCGGCGTACGACCGGACCTTCCGCTGGCCGCACGGCGCCGACGCGGCCGCCGACCTGGCCGCGTTGGCCGCCGAGGTGACCCGGCTGCGCGACGCGTGGGGGCCGGTCGGCGCGGTCGGGGTGGCGATGCCGGCGACCACGGACGCGGCGGGCACCGTCACGACATGGCCCGGCCGGCCGAGCTGGGCCGGCCTGGACCTCACCGACGCCCTGAATCGGCTCTTCCCCGGCGCGGCGACGGCCGTCGCCGACGACGGTGACCTCGCGGCGCTGGCGGAGGCCCGGCACGCCGGCCACGACGACGTGGTCTACCTGGGCGTCGGCACCGGCATCGGTGGCGGCGTGGTGCTGGCGGGACGGCCCGTGCCGGGCCGGTCCTCGGCGGAGATCGGGCACATGGTCGTCGCCCTCGACGGTCCGCGCTGCGACTGCGGCCGGCGCGGCTGCCTCCAGTCGGTCGCGTCCGGTCCGGCCACCCTGCGCCGGGCTGCCGACGCTCGGGGAGTTGAGGTGAGCTTCGACGATCTGCGCGACGGGCTGCGTGCGGGCCGCGACTGGGCGGTCGACGCGGTCGACGCGAGCTGCCGCGCCCTGGCGGCGGCGGTGGTCAGCCTCGGCGAACTGCTGGACCCGGCGGCGGCGATCGTCGGCGGCGGGTTCGCCGCCGGGCTGCCCGGCTTCGTCCCGCTCGTCGCCGATCATGCCCGGTCGGCGGGCCGCCCCGGCCGTCCGGCGCCGCCGTTGCTCCCCGCCGCCCTCGGCGGCCTGTCGTCCCTGCACGGCGCGGTGGAGCTGGCCCGGGGCCTGAACGCCGCGCCGGCCCCCACCAGCCCCGTCCCCACCCCGTAGAGGAGATCAACCATGGTCAGGATCGGTGTCGTCGTCGGCAGTACGCGGCCCGGACGCAAGGCCGACGTCGTGGCGCGCTGGGTGCGGGACCTCGCCGCCAGGCGGGCCGACCTCACCGTCGAGCTGGTCGACATCGCCGACTACCGCCTGCCGCACTTCGACGAGGTGCTGCCGCCGTCGATGGCGCCGTCGACGCGTCCGGCCGTACGCCGGTGGGCGGCGACGGTGGCCGGGTTCGACGGGTTCGTCTTCGTCACCCCGGAGTACAACCACTCGATCCCGGGCGCGCTGAAGGACGCCGTCGACTTCCTCTTCCAGGAGTGGCAGCACAAGTCCGCCGGTCTCGTCAGCTACGGCGTGCACGGCGGCACCCGCGCGGCCGAGCACCTGCGGCTGGTGCTCGGGCAGCTCGGGGTGGCCGACGTCCGGTCGCAGGTCGCGCTCTCCCTGACGACCGACTTCGTGAACTTCCGTGACTTCCGGCCGGCGGCCCACCACGAGGAGGCCGTCAGCACCATGCTGGACCAGGTCGTCGCCTGGGCCGGCGCGCTGCGGACGCTCCGCCGACCCTGACGCCGACGCCACCGGCCTGACGCCGACGCCACCGGCGTGGCGGCGTCGGCGCGGTCGGCCGGAGGACGCCGGCTCAGCCGGCCCGCTCGGCCCGGCGCAGCAGCGCGGCGGCGACGCAGCCGCCGGCGAAGACGGCCACCGCGCCCACCGTCTGGCCGGTCTCCAGCGCGGAGCGGAACGCGCCGGCGACGAGCCCCCGTTCCGCCTCGGTCCCGGCGGCCGCCAGAGCGGCGGGGAACGACCCGGCGCCGGCCAGCGCGGCGGGCAGCAGGGCGGCGAACCGGGCGTTCAGGATCGCGCCGAGCACGGCGACGCCGAGGCTGCTGCCGACCTCCGTCATGGTGCCGTCCACCCCCGCCCCGGCCCCGGCCTTCTCCGGCGGGATCGCGCTCATCACCGCCTCGACGATGGCCGGGTTCGCCACGGCGCAGCCGGCGCCCATCACGAGCAGCCCCGGCAGCAGCACCCCGTAGCCGTCCGTCGGGGCGTGGGTGATGAGGGCGAGTCCGGCGGCGAGCAGCGTCATCCCGAGCGCGATCGACCGGGGCAGCCCGAGCCGGCGGATCACCCGGGCGGCGACGCCGGCCACGTTGAGCAGGACGATGGAGAGCGCGAACGGCACCATCCGCAGCCCCGCCTCCCAGGCCGGGTAGCCGCGCACGAACTGGAGGTGCTGGGTCAGCAGGAACAGCGCGCCGGTGGCGCCGAAGGTGATCAGGACGACCCCGGAGACCGCGCCCACGAAGCGCCGGCTGCGGAAGAAGTGCATGTCCAGCATCGGGTCGGCGACCCGCCGCTCCCAGGCCGCGAAGGCGGCGAGGAGGACGACCCCGGCACCGGCCGCGCCCAGCACCGGGGCGGCCGTCCAGCCCCGCTCCGGCCCCGCGATGATCGCGTAGACCACCGCGGTCAGGCCCGCCGTGGAGAGCAGCACCCCGCCCAGGTCGAGGCGCCCGCCGGTCGGGCGGCGCGACTCCGGCACCAGCACCCACGCCGCCACCAGGCAGACCAGCACGATCGGGACGTTGACCAGGAAGATCGCCCCCCAGGGCAGGTGGGCGAGGACGAGCCCGCCGAACGGCGGCCCGGCTGCGAACCCCAGCGCGCTCGCCGCGGCCCAGAGCCCGATCGCGCGGGACCGCTCGGCGTCGTCGAAGACCTGCATCGCCACCGCGAGGGTGGCGGTGACCAGGAGCGCCCCGCCGATCCCCATCCCGGCGCGGGCGGCGATCAGCTGGCCGCCGGACTGCGCGAGCCCGGCCGCCAGCGACCCGAGCCCGAACAGCACGAGACCGGCCAGCAGCATCCGACGGCGGCCGTACCGGTCGGCGGCGCTGCCCGCGGTGAGCAGCAGGCCGCACTGGACCAGGGCGTACGCGTTGATCATCCACTGGACGTCGGCGGTGCTGGCGGACAGCTCGGTCGTGAGCACCGGGATGGCCACGGTCAGCACCGTGTTGTCGAGCACCACGGTGACCTGGGCGAGGCAGAGCACGCCGAGGATCAGCCACCGGCCCCGCACCCGGCCGCCCGCGCCGCCGACGGCTGTCCCGCTGGCGGGCGCGACAGTCGTGGCGGTCATCGGGTCGGCGCGAAGCGGGCGATGGGGTTGGCCAGGGTGCCGACCAGTTGCAGCGCGGCCGACGGGTCGGCGAGGTCGACCATCTGCCGGTTGTTGCGCAGCTGGAGCCGGTTGAGGCAGGACAGCGCGAACTCCGGGGCGAACAGGTCGTAACGCCGCAGCCGCTCGGCCAGGTGCGGGACGCTGTCGGCGTAGTCGGCCGCGCACCGGGCGACGGTGTGCCAGAAGGTGTCCTCGTCCAGCACGCCCTCGGTGACCAGGATCGCGTTGAGGTAGCGCAGGAAGCAGTCGAAGACGTCGGTGAAGATCGACAGCAGCTTCATGTCCTCGGGCACGTCGGCGCGCACCCGCCCCACCTGCGGGGGCAGGTCGGCGTCCGGGTCCATCACCACGATCTCCTCGGCGATGTCCTTGAAGATGGCCCGCTCGACCGTCCCGCCGTCGAGGACGAGGATGACGTTCTCGCCGTGCGGCATGAAGGCCAGGTCGTGGGCGTAGAAGCTGTGCAGCAGCGGGGTGAGGTAGGCGTCGAGGTAGCGGCGTAGCCACACCTGCGGCGCCAGCCCGGACTGCGCGATCAGCGCGGCGGCGAACGACCGGCCGTCGCGGTCGGTGTGCAGCAGGGACGCCATGGTGGCCAGTCGCCGGCCCGGCTCCAGGCCGGGCACCGGGCTCTCCCGCCACAGCGCGGCCAGCATCTTCCGGTACGGGGAGTACCGGTCGGTCGCCGCCTCGTACTCCAGGTGCCGGTACCCGATGGCGGCCCGCTCGCGGATGATGGTCAACCTGGTGCGCTTGAGGATCTCGTCGCCGTCGATCAGGTCGGCGAGCCAGTCGTTGATCGCCGGGGTGGCCTCCATGTACGCGGCGGACAGCCCCCGCAGGAAGCCCATGTTCAGCACGGACAGCGCCGTCTTGACGTAGTACCGGGTCGGGTCGGTGACGTTGAAGAAGGTGCGGATGGACTGCTGGGCGAGGTACTCGTCCGGGCCGGGCCCGAGGCACACCAGCCGGCGCTGCGCCACCTCGGCGGCGAACGTGACGGAGATCCGGTTCCACCACTGCCACGGGTGCACCGGGATGAGCAGGTAGTCGGCCGGGTCGAGGCCGAGCCCGGTCAGGGTGCCCGCGAAGGCGGCGAGGGTGTCGTCGCCGAGTTCGGCGCGGAGCAGGGTGTCGTAGTCGAGGTCGGCGGCGCAGGTGAAGGTTGTCCGGTCCCGGTGCGCGGCCAGCCAGAACAGCCGGACCGGGCGGGCGGCCTCCGGCGCGTACGCGTGGTATTCGTCGATGCCGAAGCCGATGCGGCCGTTGTTCGCCACGAAGCCCGGGTGGCCCTCGGTCATCTCGGTCTCGATGGTCTGGAAGTCGGCGCGGGCGAGGTCGGCGGCGCTGACCGCCGGCTTGTCGAGCTTGTACGCGGTGCTGGCGAGGGTGGAGCTGATCTCCTCCAGGTAGACGGGGAGAATCTCGTCGCGCAGGCCCAGCGCGCCGCGCAGGTCGAGGCAGAAGTCGAGGGCGTCCAGCGGCAGCTCGGTGTCGCCGCGGTGGCGGGTGATGCTGTCGGCGTCGATCCGCCAGTGGTCCAGGGCCAGCAGGCTCGCGGTGAACCGGTAGACCACGTCGCCGCCGTCGCCGCGCACCTCGTACCGGCGCTCCCCCGCCGCCGGGCCGTCCGCGTCGGCGGGGACCGGCTGGGGTGCGAGCAGCCGTTCGTGGGCGAACTCGGCCAGGGCCTTGCGGACCAGCAGCCGGTTGGCGCGGGCCCAGCTCGCCGGCGTCAGGTGGGCCACGGATGCGGAGGGATTCACGCGGGCAGGTCTCCTCGGGTTGCGGCGGGGTGGATGTCTGTCGCGCCGGTCGCGGCCTCGAACTGGGCGCGGGTGCAGACGCTGAGCAGCGCGTCCTTCTCCGGCTTGGCGATCGGGCCGACGACGGTGAAGCCGACGGCCGCGTTGAGCGCGTGCACCGCCGTGTTGTGCACGTCGGGCTCCACGACGACCCGCCGGGTGGCCGGGTCGGCGAACAGCCACGCCAGCACGGTGGTGATCACCGCGCGGGTGAAGCCGTGCACGGGCGCGTCGGTGGGTGCGCAGAGGAAGTGCATGCCGACGTCGCCGTCGACCGCGTCGTACAGGCCGACGAGTTCGACGCGGGCGGGGTCGTACCGCTCGGCGAGGAAGGCGGGCCGCCCCTCGTGCAGGCCGAGGAACGCGTCGTGGTGCGGGTGGGCGGCGATCCGCCGGTACTCCTGCGCGACCCGGGCCACGTCGGCGTCCTGCATCAGCCAGAACGCCGCCTTCGGGTGGGTCACCCAGCGGTGCAGCAGCGCGGCGTCGGCGTCCGGGTCGAGGGTACGCAGCGCGAACTCGCCGAGCCGGCCGTCGACGCGGCGGTGGACGATCTCGGTCACGACGTGGCTCCGGCCGGTACGCCGAACTCCTGGAAGGCGATGCTCTTCTCGACCGGGTAGTGCTCGCGGCCGAGCAGCTCCCGGATGATCCACGAGTTGCGGTACGGGCCCATGCCCAGGTCGGGTGAGGTGATGCTGTGCGTGTGGGTGCCGGCGTTCTGCAGGAAGATGCCCCGGCCGGTGTGGTCGATGCTGTAGTTGCGGGCCACGTCGAAGCGGCCGTGGTCGTCCCAGCGGATGCGGTCGCGCACCGGCTCGAGGAACTCCGGGACCCGGTAGTGGTAGCCGGTGGCGAGCACGAGACCCTCGGTGTCCAGGGTGAAGTCGCGGTCCTGCTCGACGTTGCGCAGCCCCAGCGCGTACGTCCCGCTCGGCTCGTCGTACGCGGCGGTGGTCAGCGCGGTGTTGGTCAGCAACCGGGTGCGGACCGGGCCGCCGATGCTCTTGGCGTAGAGCAGGTCGTAGATGTCGTTGATGAGGTCGGCGTTGATGCCCTTGAACAGCCCCTTCTGCGCGGACTCCAGCCGGTAGCGGGTCGCCTCCGGCAGGGCGTGGAAGTAGTCCACGTAGTCCGGCGAGGTCATCTCCAGGGTCAACTTGGTGTATTCGAGCGGGAAGAACCGGGGCGACCGGGTGACCCAGTTCAGCTGGTAGCCGCAGGCGTCGATGTCGCCGAGCAGGTCGTGGTAGATCTCGGCCGCGCTCTGCCCACTGCCGACGACGGTGATGCTGCGCATGGCGCGCAGCGCCGCCCGGTGCTCCAGGTACTGCGAGTTGTGGATCGCGTCGCCGCCGAGCCCCCGGCAGGCGTCGGGCACGTGCGGCGGGGTGCCGGTGCCGAGCACGAGGTGCCGGGCCCGGTACGTGGCCTGCTCCCCCGTGGCGGTCACCGTGGCCCGCACGACGTAGCGCTCGTCGCCAGGGTCGAACTCGACGGACGTGACCCGCTGTCCGAAGCGGACGCCGCCGAGCTTGCCGGCGGCCCAGCGGCAGTAGTCGTCGTACTCGCTGCGCAGCGGGAAGAAGCTCTCCCGGATGTAGAACGGGTAGAGCCGCCCCGACTCCTTCAGATAGGCCAGGAAGGAGTAGGGGGAGGTCGGGTCGGCGAGTGTGACCAGGTCGGCGATGAACGGCGTCTGGAGGCGGGTCGACTCCAGCAGCATCCCGGGATGCCAGCTGAAGGTGTCCCGCGCCTCCAGGAAGAGGCCGTCGAGGTCCTCGATCGGTTCGGTCAGGCAGGCCAGGCCCAGGTTGTACGGGCCCAGCCCGACGGCGATGAAGTCGTGCGTCGACATGCGGTTATCTCCAGAGCGGGGACGGGTCGTCAGCCGACGGGGCAGGTCAGCTCGGCGGTCGCCCTGGTGCGCGCGTACCAGCCGGCGTGGTCGGCGACGAGGTCGAGGACGTGGGCGATGTCGTCCAGCGTGGTCTCGGGGTTGAGCAGGGTGAACTTGAGGTGGTGCGCGCCGTCGACCCTGGTCCCGGCGACCAGCCCGGCGCCGGAGGCCGCCAGCGCCTCGCGGGCGTACAGGTTGGCGTCGTCGACGAGGTCGCGGCCGGGGCCGCTCGGCAGGTAGCGGAAGACCACGGTGCTGAGCTGCGACCGCGTGACCACCTCGAAGCGGGGATCCTCGGTGAGCAGTCGCCAGGCGTCGGCGGCCCGGTCCACCACCTCGTCGAAGAGCGCGCCGATGGCGTCCGGCCCCATGATCCGCAGGGTCAGCCAGAGCTTCAGCGCGTCGAAGCGGCGGGTGGTCTGGATGCTCTTGTCGACCTGGTTGGGGATGCGCTGCTCGACCATCCGGGCGGGATTGAGGTAGTCGGCGTGCCAGGTGGCGTGCCGCAGCACCCGCCGGTCGCGCACCAGCAGGGCGCTGGAGCTGACCGGCTGGAAGAACGACTTGTGGTAGTCGACGGTGACCGAGTCGGCCCGTTCGATGCCGTCGAGCAGGTGCCGCCGGGTCGGCGACACCAGCAGCCCGCAGCCGTACGCGGCGTCGACGTGCAGCCATACGCCGGCCGCCGCGCAGACGTCGGCGATCTGCGGCAGCGGGTCGATGGTGCCGAAGTCGGTGGTGCCGGCGGTGGCCACCACCGCCATCACCACCAGCCCCTCGCCGCGGCAGCGGTCGATCTGGCGGGCCAGCTCGTCCGTGCGCATCCGCCGGTCGGTGTCGGTGGGCACGGTGACCACCGCGTCCGCGCCGAGGCCGAGCAGCCTGGCCGCCTTCTGCACGCTGAAGTGGCCGGCCGCCGAGGTGATGATGCGCAGTCGGGACAGCAGCTCCGGCCGGGACTGCTGCCCGGTCGCCCGGCCGGTCACCCGGGCGCAGGTCTCCTCGCGGGCGAGCAGCATCGCCTGGAGGTTGGACTGCGTCCCGCCGCTGGTGAAGACGCCGTCGGCGGCCGGCCCCAGGCCGATCCGCTCGGCCGTCCAGTCGACCAGCCGGCGCTCGATCAGGGTGCCCCCGGCGCTCTGGTCCCAGGTGTCCAGGGAGGAGTTGACGGCGCTGAGCACGGCCTCGGCGAGCAGCGCGGGGATCACCACCGGGCAGTTGAGATGTGCCAGGTAGCGGGGGTGGTGGAAGAAGACGGCGTCGCGCAGGTAGACGTCCTGGAGCTCGTCGAGCGCGGCGCCGGTGTCGCCGAGCGGCCGGTCCAGGTCGATGCCGGCGATCCGGGGCGCCAGCTCGTCCGGTGTCACGCCCGTGAACGGCCGGTCCGCGCCGGCCACCCGGGTCGCCACCCGGTCGATGCCGGCGGCCAGCACGCGCCGGTAGTCCTCGACCGAACCGGCGGTGAACAGGTGGGCGCGGGCGCCGTTCGTCCCGGGGGTCACCCCGGTCGACGGTGCCTGGACGGTGGATCCGGGCAGGCTCATGCGGGTCCTCAGCGGTCGGGAGTGGACACGGTGGCAGGGGACGTGGACGTCGCCTGCCGCCCGCGATCCGATGATCGAGCGAAGTTAGGTTACCCTAACCTAACTTCGTGTCAAAGATGTTGCCGCGTCGCATCGATTTCGCTCAGTTCGACGCTGTCGCCAACACCCGCTCCCCGGGCGCCGCCCCGGCGGGGCGCCGGAACCGGCGCTGGTGTGCCACGCCCACCGCGACGCCGAGTCCCACCAGGACGACGGCGGCCATCGCCACCGCGGGATAACCGACCTGACCGGCCGCGGCCAACGCGACGGAGGCGGCCACGAACGAGCAGACCAGCCCGAACGACGACAGCACGGTGAAGTCCGTGCCGCCCGTGCCGGGGCGGGAGTAGTCCATGTTGACCGTGTAGAGCACGACGTTGGCGACCGTGTACGCGGCCATGAAGCAGCACAGCGCGGCGACCGTCCCGCCCAGCGGGGCACGGCCGTTCATCAGCGGCAGCAACGTCGCCGTGGACGCCGCCAGCGCCACTCCCCCGGCGACGAGCACGCCGGCCCGCCCGAACCGGCCGATCCCGATCCCGGCGACAAGACCGGCCGCGACGGCCGGCACGCTGGTCACCACGCCGGTCACCACGCCGATGCGCTCCAGCGACCAGTCCGCGTCGACCAGGGCCGGCGTGACGAGGGCGTACGCCGCGCCGGCTCCGGTGTAGACCAGGGGCACCACGCCGAAGGTCCACCACCGGCAGCCGGGCTGGCCGAACACGGACAGCAGCGCCCGGTACGCCTGGCCCGTGCGGACGCGGTCGGCGCGGGCGGGCTCCCGGAACCGCCACACCACCAGCAGGCCGACGACGGTCAGCACGGCCAGCAGCAGGATCGCGGGCACCCAGCCGAACCGGTCGTAGACGATCACGCAGGCGCCGCCGCCGAGCAGGTTGCCGACGTAGCTCGCGGCTACCTGGATCCCGTTGCCGACACCCCGCGCCTGCTCCGACAGCAGCCGGACGGCGACCGCGTCGACGGCGATGTCCTGCGTCGCGGAGAGGAACACGTACGCGACGCAGATCGCGACGACCGGGCCGAGCCGCTCGGCCGGGCGGTCGAACGGCAGCAGCGCCAGCAGGGCCAGCACCAGGCCGCCCTGGAGCACCAGCAGCCAGGACCGGTAGTGGCCGCGGCGGCGGGAGCCGTACCGGTCGAGGATCGGCGCCCAGAGGAACTTGACCGGCCAGACCAGGCCGACGAACTGCAGCAGCGCCAGCGTGTCGAGGGAGGTGCCGCCGTCGCGCAGGATGGCGGTCAGCCCGACGGTGATGAAGCCGATGCCGAGGTACTGGGTGACGTAGAGCGCGGTGAGGGTGCCGAGCCGACCCTTCACCGGGCGCTCCAGTAGCCCAGCGAGGTGACCTGGTGCCTGCCGACGCCCAGCGTCCGCCGCACATGCCTGGTGATGCCGCGCGTGCTGGCCGCCTCGCAGGCCACCCAGTAGTGCGCGCCGTCGTCGGCGGCGGGCAGCGCGGCGCAGACCGTGTCGACCAGGTGCCGCCCGTCGTCGCGGCGCGGCACCCACGTGACCTCGTGCCCCGCCCGGGCGCGCGGCGTCAGGGCCTTCTCGCCGTCGTCGGCGTACTCCAGCCAGACCGTGGCGGGGACGTCGGGGGCCGCGTCGAGCAGGCTGTTCACCGCCGGGAGCGAGGCGGCGTCGCCGACCAGGTACAGGTGCCGCGGGGCGGGATCCGGCAGGCTGAACGCGCTGCCCTGCATGGTGGCGTCGATGGTGTCGCCGGGCTTCGCGGCCGCGGCCCAGCGGGCGGCGCACCCGTCGTGGATGGCGAACTCCAGGTCGAACCGGCCCGTCGCCGGGTCCGGGTCGACGAGGGTGTACGCGCGCTGGTGCGGGCGGCCGTCGTTGTCGAACCACAGCCGGACCCACATGGTGGGGTGCACGCCGCACGCCGCCAACAGCCCGCCGCCGTCCATGTGCAGGCGGCGGTAGTTCCCGCCCACTGACTCGGCGCCGAGCACGGTCAGCCGGAAGTCACGGCCGCCCATCGCCTTCAGCACCAGGGCTTCCCAGTTCCGCTTCACGTACCCTCCAGGTAAGGTCTGCCTCAGTTAGGGGAGGGTAACCTAAGTTGATGTCCATGTGGCAGGCGGCACGGCCGTCCATCCGACCCACGCCGCGATGACCGGCGTCTATCGCGACCGGTGGGGCGTCCCGCACCTGCGAGCCGACACCGTCGACGACCTCGCCCGCCTCCAGGGGCGGGTGGCCGCCGTCGACCGGGCCTGGCAGATCGAGGTCGAGCGGTGGCGCTCGGAGGGTCGCCTCGCCGAGCACGTCGGCCCCGCGGAGCTGGGCTGGGACAGGTTCGCCCGCCGCGCCCGC
Source organism: Micromonospora sp. NPDC002717 (assembly GCF_040295705.1). Classification (NCBI taxonomy): domain Bacteria; kingdom Bacillati; phylum Actinomycetota; class Actinomycetes; order Micromonosporales; family Micromonosporaceae; genus Micromonospora; species Micromonospora sp. NPDC002717. Next base: position 22,960 of record NZ_JBEOVW010000020.1, read on the forward strand.
CTCGACGACACCGCGCGGCGCTGCTTCGACCGGCTCGCCCCCGACACCAGGCGGTGGGTCACCGCCTATGTGGACGGGGTCAACGAGGGGCTCGCCGAGGGCGCGGCGGCGGCGCCCGAGTTCGCGGCGGTCGGCTGCGCGCCGGGCCCGTGGCGGCCGTGGTCACCGCTGGGCGTCTTCCTCGTCCAGCACGTGCTCTTCTCCACCTTCCCCAACAAGCTGTGGCACGCCCACGTCGCCGGCGCCCTCGGCCCGGCCGCGTCCGGCCTGTTCGCCGTCGAGGGGCCGGGCGGGTCGGGCAGCAACGCCTGGGCGGTGCCCGCCGACCCGGTCACCGGCCGGGCGCCGGTCGTCGCCGGCGACCCCCACCGCATCCTCGAACTGCCCGGCGTCTACCAGCAGGTGCGCCTCGCCTGCCCCGAGTTCGACGTGCTCGGCCTCGCGTTCCCCGGCGTCCCCGGCCTGCCCCACTTCGGGCACGCGGGCGAGGTGGCCTGGGCGGTCACCAACGCGATGGCCGACTACCAGGACCTCTACCGGGAACAGGTACGCCGCGACGGCGACCGGGTGCTGGTCCGCGAGGCGGACGGCTGGGCGCCGACGCACCGCCACATCGAGCGGATCGAGGTGCGCGGCGGCGAGCCGGAGTCCGTCGAGGTGATCGAGACGCCCCGGGGGCCGGTCGTCGACCTCGACCGGCACACCGGCGAGGCGATCAGCCTGCGCACCCCGAGCCGGGTCGAGGGGCGCCTCGGCTTCGACGCGCTGCTGCCGCTGCTGCGGGCGACAAGCGCCGACGACGTCGCCGACGCGCTGCGGGACTGGGTCGAGCCGGTCAACAGCGTCCTCGTCGCGGACCGGCACGGGGCGGTGGTCCACCTGGTCGCGGGGCTCGTCCCGATCCGCGACGACCGGTGCCGGCGGGAGCCGGTGCCCGGCTGGGATCCGCGGTACCGGTGGCACGGCGGCTACGCGCCACCACGCCGCACCGCCGTCGACGGGACAGCGGTCTGCGCCAACGACCGGCGCCCCGACACCGCCGACCTCGGCACCGACTTCGCCCCGCCGCACCGCGCCCGCCGCATCCGCGCCCTGCTGGCCGGCGGTGCCGGCCCGGCAGCCGTGCACATGGACACCCGGCTGGAGGCCGCGACCCTGCGCGGCGTGCTCGACCGGCTGGACCCCGACGGCCTCGGCGAGCCGGCGCGGCGCCTGCGGGACCGGCTGCTCGCCTGGGACGGGCGGATGGGGGCCGACAGCACGGACGCCGGCGCCTTCGCCGCCTGGCGCGCGGCCCTGGTCCGGCGGCTGCACGACCACCCCTGCCTGCGCCCGCTGCGCGCCCCGAGCGCGTTCGACCCGCTGTTCACGCCGTGGACCGACCCGCTGGCCCGCATCGGCCACGCCCTCGACGGGGTGGTCGCCGGGCTGCACCGCCTGGGCGGGGACGTCGCCCCGGCGGCGGCCGGTGCGCTGGCGGACGCCGCGGCGGGCGACCCGCCCGGGCCGTGGGGCCGGCGGCACGTGCTGCACCCGGTCCACCTCGGCGTGGCGCCGGCGGTCGACGCGGCCGTACGCGCGATGCGGGAACGGGTCGCGCTGGCCGGCGACACCGACTGCGTGCTGTCCACCTCCAGCGTCCCGGGCGTGTCCGACGCGTGCTGGCGCGGCCCGGTGGCCCGCTACGTGTGGGACCTGACCGACCGCGCGGACAGCCGCTGGGTCGTGCCGTTCGGCGCCTCCGGACGGCCCGGTGACCCGCACTTCGACGACCAACTCCCACTGTGGGCCGGCGGCGAGTTGGTCCCGGTGGTCACCGACTGGCGAGAACTCACCCCGGAACCAGGAGCACAGACATCGTGATCTACCAGGAGAAGATCCCCGGATTCGGCGAGCTGTCGCTCGTCGTGCTGGACCCGAAGCGCCACGCGGAACTGGTGCACGGCTGGGTGACCGAGCCGCGGGCGTCGTTCTGGGGCATGGGTTCGTACTCGGTGGACGACGTGCGGGAGATCTACGAGTTCGTCGACGGGCTCACCACCCACCACGCGTACCTGATCATGCTCGACGACACGCCGGTCGGCCTGTTCCAGACCTACCAGCCCGAGGCGGACCCGGTCGGCGAGCGCTACGCCGTCCGGCCCGGCGACGTCGGGATGCACCTGCTGCTCGCGCCCGGCAACCGCCCGCCGCGCGGCCTCACCACCGCCCTCGGCCCCGCCCTCGCCCGCTACCTGTTCGGCGACCCCACGCGGCAGCGGATCGTGGTCGAACCCGACGTACGCAACCAGCGCGCACTGGACCGGCTGGAGCGGGAGGGCTTCGCCTTCGGCGACGAGGTGGACATGCCCGACAAGCGGGCCCAGCTGGCGTTCCTGACCCGGGCCCGGTTCGAGTCGGATCACCCCGTACCGGTCTGACGGCCGGCGGGTCCGGACCGCCCCCGGCGTCAGGTCCGGACCCGCCGGCCGCCACCGACCGCCCGCAGGTCGAACGGGAGCAGCTCCGCCCGGGCCGGACGCAACCGGCCGCGGGCCACGAGTTCGACGGTGATGACGACCGCGACCGCCTCCACCGCGAGGAGCCCCACCAGCACGACCAACTGCGTGATCCCGGCCGTGAGTGGACTGGCGCCGCCCAGCAGCACGCCGACGAACGCGCCCGGCAGCGTCACCAGGCCCACCGTGCGGGTCTGGTCGAGCGCCGGCACCAGCGCCTGCCCGGCCACCGGACGGCACACGAGCAGGACGGCCTCCCGTGCCGGCAGTCCCAACGCCAGGGCGGCCTCCACCTCTCCCCCACGGGCGGTCAGTTCGTCCAGCACCCGCCGGCCCGCCAGCGACGTCGCGGTCATCGCCCCGCCGATGAGGATTCCGGCCACCGGGATGACGGCGATCCCCCGCATCGGCACGAGCCCCGCCGACAGCAGCCCCGCCACCACGGCCATGCTCCCCGCCGCGATCGGCACGCCCGCCCACCAGTCCCACCGGCCGGTGATCCGCCGGCCGGAGGTGGCCGCCGCCACCGCGCACATCAGGACGACGAAGGCCGCCGTCGCCCACAGCGACACCACGATCGCGGTGATCAGCAGCGACACGGCCGCCAACTGGATCGCGGCGCGGGCCGCGGCGACCAGCACCTGCCGGCCGTGCCCGAGCCCACCGGCCCGGACCACGACGGCCGCCACCACGGCCAGGGCGACCAGGGCGGCGGCCAACTCCGGGCCGACCACCAGCATCGTCGATGACATCCGGCAAGTCTGCCGGCGCGCGGACGGCCGCGGGACGGCGGCCTCGCACCGACCGGCGCCCGGACCTGGGCGGACGACTCCGCAGGCGGCGAAGAGCGGCCCGGACGCGGGCCGGCCCCGGGGCGGGACGCCTCGGGGCCGGTGCGACCGTTCCCGCCGGAGCCGTCAGGCCACCGGCGCCGGAGGGTCAGAAGGTCGGAGCGAGGTAGAGCAGGCGGTTCGGCGAGCCGCTGCCCGGGTTGGTGATCACGTTGGTCGTGGCCTGGCTGACCAGGTACGAGTGGACCTGGGCGGGCGTCCAGCCCGGGTTGACGCTGAGCACCCGGGCAGCCGCGCCCGCGACGTGCGGCGAGGCCATCGAGGTGCCGCTGATGGACGAGGTGGCGGTGTCGCTGGTGGACCAGGCCGACAGGACGCCCACGCCGGGGGCGAACAGGTCGGTGCAGGTGCCCCAGTTGGAGAACGAGGCCCGCGCGTCGTTGCTCTGCGAGGCGTTGACGGTGAGCGCCGTCGGGACCGAGGCCGGCGAGTAGTTGCAGGCGTTGGCGTTCGAGTTGCCGGAGGCCACGGCGTAGGTGATGCCGTCGGCGATGGAGTTCGCCACGGCGGTGTTCAGGGAGCTGTTGTAGGAGCCGCCGAGGCTCATGTTCGCCACCGCGGCCTGGCCCGCCTGGTGGTTCGACGTCACCCAGTTGATGCCGGCGATGACCTGCGCCCAGGTGCCGCTGCCCTGGCAGTTCAGCACCCGCACGGCCACCAGCCGGACGTTCTTCGCGACGCCGTAGGTGTTGCCGCCGACGGTGCCCGCGACGTGCGTGCCGTGGCCGTTGCAGTCGGCGGCCGGCAGCGCGTTGTCGATCGCGTCGTAGCCGTCGACGGCCTGGCCGGCGAAGTCGACGTGGGTGGTCCGGATGCCGGTGTCGATGATGTACGCGGTGACGCCGGTGCCGCTGCTGTTGTAGGTGTACGTGCGGCTGAGCGGCAGGGCCCGCTGGTCGATGCGGTCCAGACCCCACGGCGGGTTGGACTGGGTGGCGGTCGTCGTCACGGTGTGGTTCTGCTCGACGTAGTCGACGGCGGGGTGCGCGGCGAGGCGCTTGGCGGCCTGCTCCGACAGCCGCACCTCGAAGCCGTTGAGCGCGTCGCCGTAGACCTGCCCGACCGTCCCGCCGAAACGCGCGGCCAGCGAGCCGGCGCTGCTGCGCACCTCGGCCTGCCGGGTGCCGGCGCGACCGCCGACGCTGCTGTCCTTGAGCACCACGATGTAGCTGTCGGCCACGGCCGTCGCGCCGCCGGCGCTGCGGATCTCGCCGGTTCCGGGGGCGGCTGTCGCCGGGGCGCCGATCATGGTGGTGACCATGGCGGCGCTGGCGAACACGCCGACCGCGCCGGCGAGGATACGCCGTCGAGTGCGAGGGAGCGTCATCTCCCGGTCCTCCTACTGTCGTGGCCTTCGGATGGCTCGTGGCGCACCCGGCAGGCGGTGGACGATGAGGAAACCTTAGCCATCATATTCATCTACGTATATTTTCTTGGTGTTCACGATGTGAGGACGATGTTGAAGAACCGCACGTGAAAGACTTGCGCGAACAAGAACCAATTGAGATACGTCGACATCTACGGCCGCCCGGAGCCACGGACCGAGCGGCCACCACGGCGACGGCTACGCGGCGACGGCGGCGACACCCCGCGCCCGGCGGCGGGCGACACGGCGGGCCGACCGAGGCGCCCGGCCGCGCGGCGCCGCCCACATCGCGGACCGGCAGCATGAGTGATTCTCGTCACGGGGCAGGCGCGCCCGGCGCGGCGTCCACACTTGAGCGGCGCAGGGCGCGGAATCCCGCTGCACGGCCCGGATCCGCCTTTCCGACGCCACCGGGCCGCCGCCGACCCCCGTCGACTCAGGGCAGCCGCCTCCTCCACGGACAGTGATCGCCGGTTCTTGGCGGCTATGACCCGGGCCTCGACCTGATCGCCGGCAACTGTCGAGATTTGGAGCGCTCACTACCCTGTTGCATGATCCCCGTGCCTGGGCACACATCGACATCGATAAGGGCTTCAGATGACCGACAGTCACCCTCCGTACGGAGGGCAGCCGGATCCGAACGTCAACCCGTGGAGCGGGCCCCCGGCCCCGCAGGGTGGGTACCCGGCCCCGCAGGGCGGGTACCCCGGATACGGCCAGCCAGGGCAGCCACCGCAGTTCGGGGCCCCGGTCCCGCCGCCGCAGAAGTCGAACAAGGGCCTGATCATCGGCCTGTCCGCCGCCGCCGTGGTGGTCCTGCTCGTGCTCTGCGGCGCCGGCGTCGGGTTCGTCCTCGTCAACGACGACGACGATCCCACTCCGGTCGCGTCCGCCACCCCGAGCGGGTCCAGCGAGCCCGGCACCGACGCCACCCCCACCCCCGGGCAGTCCGAGTCGCAGGACCCCGGCAACAGCAACAACGCGGTGACCGCCCGCTACTCCAGCGACCTGGGCGACGTCTGCGAGGGCAGCCAGATCCTCAACGCGGCGCCCTACAACGGCGCGTCCGGCGCCAAGGCGTACGTCTTCTCGAACAACCCCGACCGGCTGACGTTCTGGTCGTCGAAGTCGATCGCCTCGAACAAGCCGTACTACGCCAAGAGCGCCGACTTCGAGTCGGTCTCCGTGGTCGGCTGCCTGAAGTTCGTGGAGGGCAGCGAGGGCACGCCCCGCAAGTGCCAGTACAAGGACAGCTCCGACAAGCAGGTCACCATCGACTACATCTCGTCGCGCTACGAGCTGACCTTCTACGCGGCGAAGACCGGCGAGAAGATCGGCGACGGCGGCACCGTGAGCGCCCCGGCGAACCGGTGCCCGAGCTTCATCTCGTACAACAAGAACACCATGAAGTCGTACGCGGCGCCGGACTCCGGCACCATCGAGGCGGCCCTGGACAAGTTCCTGTCCTGAGGCGGCCCGGTCGACGTCGGGGAGGGACGGTCACCGTCCCTCCCCGACGTGTTTCCCGCGTCCGCCGCACCCGTGGCGGAACAGGCCGCGTCGCCCTCGACCACGCGACCGTCGCGCAGGGTGCGCGGGCCCGACGCCGGCTCCGCCTCCCCGCCGACGAACGGGGCCGCCGCCGTCTTCCTACGGCGGCGGCCCCTGCTGACGTGGGGCGGACCTCAGCGGCGGGCCGACGACTCCTTCGCCACGGCGTCCACGTCCACCTGGTCGAAGGCGGGAGCGCCGTCGACGGCGTCGGCGGCGACGGCCGCCGAGGCGGCGTCCGGCAGGTCCAGGCTGGTGCGCAGGGTGACCGGCTTGAGCAGGGCCGCCGCGAGGACGCCGACGACGGCGATGGCCGCGGAGATCAGGAAGATGTGTCCGGTGGCGTCGCCGTACGCGGCCCGGACGATCTGCTGGACCGCGGCCGGCATGGCGTCGATGTTGAGGCTGCCGGTCCCCCCGCCGGAGGTGGCCATGCCCGCGGCGGCGAGGTCCGTGGTGATCTGCTCGGTGACCCGGCGGGCGAGGACCGCGCCGAGCACCGACACCCCGATGGTGCCGCCGAGGGAGCGGAAGAACGCCACGGTGGAGCTGGCCGCGCCGATGTCCTTGAGGGAGACGGTGTTCTGCACGGCGAGGACGAGGTTCTGCATGGTCATGCCGACCCCGACGCCCACGATGAACATGGCCGCGCCGACCAGCACCAGCGACGTCTCGTGGTCGATGGTGCCGAGCAGGGCGAAACCGGCGACAAGCACGACCGCCCCGACGAGGATGTAGGGCTTGATCTTCCCGGTCCTGGTGATCAGGCGACCGGCGACGATCGACGAGCCGAGGACGCCGGCCATCATCGGGATGGTGAGCAACCCGGCCTCCGTCGGGCTGTAGCCGCGGCCGATCTGGAAGTACTGGCCGAGGAAGACGGCGCCGCCGAACATGGCCATGCCGACCGCGAGGCTGCCGAGGATGGCCAGGGCGGTGGTGCGCTGGCGGACCAGGTCGAGCGGGACCACCGGCTCGTCAGCCCGCGCCTCCACCCAGACCGCCAGGGCGAGCAGCAGGACCGAGCCGCCCACCATCGCCGCGCTCTGCCAGGAGACCCAGGCGAACGAGTCGTCGACGAAGGAGATCCAGATGAGCAGCACGCTGACCCCGGCGGCGATCAGGCTGGCGCCCAGGTAGTCGATCTTCACGTTGTCGCGGCGGACCGTGGGCAGGCGCAGGGTGACCTGGAGGAGGATCAGCGCGAGGACGGCGACGGGGACCCCGACGAAGAAGCACCAGCGCCAGCCGAGCCAGGACGTGTCGACGATGAGCCCACCCAGCAGCGGGCCGCCGACCGTCGCCACGGCCATGACGCCGCCGAGGTAGCCGTTGTACCGGCCGCGCTCCCGCGGCGGGATCATCGCCGCGATGGCGACCTGGACGAGCGCCTGGAGGCCGCCGACGCCGATGCCCTGGAACGCACGCGCGGCGATGAGCTGGCCGGCGGTCTGGGCGAGGCCGGCGACCACCGAGCCGACCAGGAAGACGACGATGGCGACCTGCACCAGGAGCTTCTTGTTGAACAGGTCGGCGAGCTTGCCCCAGATCGGGGTGGTCGCGGTCGCGGTGAGCAGGGTGGCGGTGACCACCCACGTGTACTGGGTCTGCGACCCGTTCAGCGCGCCGATGATCTTCGGCAGCGCCGTCGAGACGACGGTGCCGCTGAGCATGGCGACGAAGAGCACCAGCAGCAGGCCGCTGAGCGCCTCCAGCGTCTGCCGATGCGTCATCGGCGTGTCGCCGGTCGTCGTGGTGGGTGCGCTCATCGCGCGGCCTCCAGGTTGTCGTGGTGTCCGAGGGCGGTCTCGACGTCGCGGGTGAACCGGCCGAGCGCCCCGCTCAGCGCCGCGATCTCGTCGGGCGTCCAGTCGGCGAGCGCCCGCTCGAGCACCCCGCCGTACCAGTCGAAGATCTCGGTCAGGGCGGCCCGGCCGTCAGGGGTGACGGCCAGGACCCTGGCTCGCATGTCGGTCGGGTCGGCGCCCCGCTCGACCAGGCCGAGCCCGACGAGCGAGGCGATCGCGCGGCTCACGGTCGACGGGTCCAGCCCGGTGCGGGCGGCGAGCTCCCGCGCGTGGCAGCCGGCGGGAAGCCGGTCGATCTGCATGAGCATGCCGACCAGGCCGAGCGGCACGAGCGGCCGCACGTCGGCCCGGCGCCGCCGGATCAGCCGTACGGTCCGGACCAGTTCGTGCAGCCTGGTGCCGAGTTGACGAGCGGTGCCGTCCACCGTTTCCCCCACATCGCAGATGGTTGCCGCATACAAGCATCTGCCGATCTTGCCCAATGGGCAAGTTTGCGCAGTGAGAAACGAGTCACGTCGGCACTAGGCTGACGGCATGGACGAGGCCACCGGGCTACGGGAGCGCAAGAAGGCGGCAACCCGCCTCGCCCTGCACGAGGCGGCTCTGCGCCTGGCCTCCGAGCACGGGCTCGACCGCGTCACCGTCGAGGCGATCGCCGATGCCGCGAACGTGTCCCGCCGGACGTTCTCCAACTACTTCTCCAGCAAGGAGGAGGCGATCTTCCACGGCGACGCCGTGCGACTTCGCCGACTGCTGGAGCTGGTCCGCCAGCAACCACCCGACGCGCCGCCCTGGCGCGCGCTGAGCCGGGCCGCCGAACAGCTCGCCGAGGAGGTGTACGGCAGCACGCCCCCCTCGTGGCTGGTCCGCCGCCGCCAACTGCGGGGACACCCGGGACTCGTCGCCCAGCAGATCGCGGCGTACACCACCATCGAGCGCGAACTCGCCGACGAGTTCGTCCACCGGCTGGCCGGCCCCGACCCGGAGCTGCGGGCCCGGGTCCTGGCGGCGACCTTCCTGGCCACCCTGCGCGTCGCCGTCCAGCACTGGATCGAGCACCCCGACGGGCCGCTGCGCGACACCCTCCGGGCCGCGCTCGCGGAGGCGGCCTCCGCACCGGCCGTCGAGGCTGCCGCTCCCCCACCTGGCACCACCTGAGCCAGCAGCGGCCACCCACGCCGCGACCGCCGCCGCGGTCGGCAGCGGACGGTGCGCACGCATCCGTGGATCTCGCCGCGCCACCGCTGCCCGGTCCCGCGCTCCCGCCGGGCGGTGCCGGCCCGGCGGGAGCCCCGCGTCAGGGCAGGTCGGGCGCGCCCAGGAAGGACCAGGTATTCCCGTCGGCGGACCACCACGTGCCCGGGGTGTGCGGCCAGCCGCGCTGCGCGTATCCGCCCGGTACCGGTACGGCCGCCGCGCCGGGCGCGGGCTCCATCGGGGACAGGTGCTGCCCCCCGTCGCCGCTGCTGAACATCAGCGGCCGGTCGTCGGCGACGAGACCGGCCTGGATGACCAGCGTTCCGTCGGACCGGACGGAGGCGCGAAGCTGCCGGTCACCCACGGCCGCGCTGCCGGCGGTGCGTTGCCAGGTCCGGCCACCGTCACCACTGCGATGGACGACCAGCGTGCCGTCGATGCTGCCGACGGCGTAGACGGTGCGGCCGTCCCACGTGGCCACGTCGAGCGCGACGTCGTGGCCGGCGGTGAGCGGCCCGGCGAAGACGTGTCGCTGCCAGGTACGGCCTCCGTCGCGGCTCACCGTGATCGCGCTGCCCCGGCCGACGAGCCGGCCGTCTATCGTGTCCACGGCCGTGTAGCCGCTGCCCCAGATGCCCGCCTCGGGCGGCACGTCTTCCGCGAGCGCGGGCAACTCCAGCCCCGTGGTCTGCGCCACCTGCACGACGTCACCCGTGGCCGGGTCCGCCGCCACGATCCGGTCGGCGCGCGGGCCGATCATGTGGTTGAGCACGCGCCATCCGTCGGGCACCTGGACGGCCGTGTCCGCCGTCACCTCCCGCCACCGTTCCCCGCCGTCGACGCTCGCGAGCCAGCCCTGCCGGTCTCCGGCCCCGACGGCGACCTGGTACGACGCGATCAGCGTGCGCTGCCCGGCCGCGGCGAGGGCGACCAGCGCGTTGCCGGACAGTGGAAGCTCGCGGCTGCGCCAGGTCGCCCCACGGTCGGCGGTGCCCGACACCATCAGCACGCAGTCGTCCTCCCGGCAGTTCTTCCAGCGGAAGTAGAAGTGGTCGAGGTCTCCCGCGACCACCGGGCCCGGACGAGGAGTCCGGGCCTCACCGGGGACAGGGCTGGTGGAAGGCGCTGGCGTCGGGATGAAGCCGGGCGTCGTGGTCCCGCCGAGGCCGGGAACGGACACCTGGGGGTCCGCGCGGTGCAGACCGGCGGAGGCGACGCCGGCGACAGCGACCAGCGCGAGTGTGGTCAGCGAGGCCGCAGCCACGCGGGTGTGCCGTCGACGGCGTGCCGCCCGGCGCCGTACCTCGGTGAAGTCCGGTCTGAAGGCCGCCTGGGCGGCCCGGTCGAGCCCGGCAAAGTCCAGGTCAGGCATGGAGAGAACCTCTCTCGTTCACGATCGCTGGTCGAACGGTGGTGATGTCGGCGGTGTCGTCGAGGCCGACGGCGAGGGCACGACGGGCCCGGACAAGGCGGGTCTTGACCGCCTCCACGGAGCAGCCCAAGGTCTCCGCCACGTCGGCCACCGTCATGTCCGCGATGTGGTACAGCACGACGGCTTCACGGGCCGGGCGCGGCAGCCGCTGGAGTGCGGTGACGAGGGCGACGTGGTCGGGCGACATGCCCGCGGCCCCCCGCTGTCCACCGTCGAGTTGGCCGGAGCGCGCCAGCCGGGCGAAGACCATTCGGCGTCGGTGCCGGCTCCGGGCGATGTTGAGGGCCACCGTACGCAGCCACGCCTCCGGATGCTCCACCTGGCCGAACCGACCCGGCCGGGCCAGCGCCCGCACGAAGGCGTCCTGTACTACGTCCTGAGCCTCCGCGTAGTCACCGGTGATCGCGAACAACTGCGACACCAGACGCGACGCCGCGGCGGCGTACAACTCCCGGATCTGCTCCTGGATGTCCGACACATCGTCTCCTCCTGCTCAACCTCTGCATCCCTTGAGACCAACCAGCAGCCGCCCCGGTGACACCTCCGCTCGGCGAATCGCCGCTCGCTCGCGCCGGCGAAGCGTCGCGGGGCGGCGACGGGTCACCGTCCAGGAGTCTGGATCACGGAAGTCGGGGCAGTGGCCCTGCCCACCGCGCCGGCGGCGGTGCTGATGCTCTCCGGCCGTGTCCGATGGGGCAGGAGGATCGCCGGTGCCGCCAACCATTCGCGCGGCACCGACGCGGTGGGACGACCCCAGGCGTGACGGCGCCGGATCCGCCGCAGTACGGCATGATGCCGCTCCTGGCGCCGACCTGACGTCAGCGCCAACAGGCGGATCGGGGAAACTGTTGCCGCACGGCAGTCGGAGGACAGCGCCCCCGACCCTGAATACGCTGAAGATTCCCGACGACCGATTCAGCCACGCCGCACACGCGAACCACACAGGCATATCCGTGAACTCGGCTCCGACCCAACGGTGATCAATTTCTCTGCGAATCCGATGCCCGGACAGGCCACTCGCGACGTGGGATTTTCTGCGGGCCCAATTCTCGTTTCCGCACCTTCGTAACGCGCCCCGCCGAACGCCCACGGGAAACGCGCCCGGCAGCACGTACCAACGCGAGCCGGCGCCGCACCGGCCGAGTTCGCCGTCGGCCCGACGGGCCGAGCGAGGAACCCACCAGCACGTCGAGGCCGATCCCGCAGCCACCCGACCAGTGGCAACTACCAGGGTATTCACGGCTCCCGGCACACCGACCTGCCCCGCCGCGCCTCCACCCGCCCCCGGCCCACGGCCCACCTCACCAGCGGTCAGACACTCTCCACGATTGCTGAACCAAGCGCTGAATCATTGACGTATCCGCTTGCGCAACACGATTATCTGACGCAGTCGCGTCGTCGGCGAACCGTCGCCCCGAAAGGACGACAGATGAAGCCAGAGGACTTCCGCGACCTGATGCGTAAACCCTCCCGAGGTTGCCATTCTCGCCCCGGCGGATCGCGCTGGTCGGCCACGGACAACGACCTGCTCGCCAGTGGAAACGCGTGCCTGCCGCCGCCACTTCTCGGCGTCGCGCGAACGGCCGACGCGACGTCCGGTGCCGCGCCGAGTCGCGCCAATTCCTCGCTCGACCTGCCGCACGGCGGCGCGACGCGCGCGTCCGCGTTCTGGCAGCACCAGTTCTCGCGCGTACGGCCGCGAACCTCCCCGTCCGGCGGCCGTCCTGGCCGACCGACGGCGCGCGCGCCACCGCGGACCTCGATGTGGTGCCCCACCCTCCCGGCCGGCGATCACCTCGTGGTCATCGGCGAACTGCGCGGCTCCCCGCCGGTGCCGGCGTCGGCCACCGCGGTACGGCATGCGTCAGTTCTTCCTGCCCACACCAAAAAGCCTGCGACCGCCGAGGTGATGATGCCGTCGAATCTCGCCCTGTCCCTGCACTTCTTCCTCCAACTCGCGGTGGTGCTGTTCACCTGCTGGTCGGTCGGACTCCTCCTCCGCCGACTGGGCCAGCCACAGGTCGTCGCCGACATGGTCGCGGGCTTCCTGCTGGGGCCGACGCTGCTCGGTCTCCTGCTGCCCGCCCTGCAGGGCTGGCTGTTCCCGACCACGCTGCATCTGGACGCCGGCGACGCCGGTAGCCGCATCGCCCACCCATCGCTGATCGTGCTCTACGTGGCCGGCCAGCTCGGCCTGGTCCTCTACATGTTCGTCGTCGGGATGTCGTTCCGCACCGACGTGCTCACGGGACACCTCCGTTCGGCGCTCGGGTCGTCCGTCGCCGGCGTCATCGCACCGATCGCCACCGGCGCGGTGCTGGGCTGGGTGCTGGCCAGCAACCGGACGTTCTTCGACGAGAAGGTGGCCGCATGGCAGGCGGCCCTCTTCGTCGGCACGGCAATGGCGATCACCGCCTTTCCGATGCTGGCGCGCATCATCCACGAGAACAATCTCGGCGGCAGCCCCACCGGGACGGTGGCCCTGGCGTGCGCCGCCGTCGACGACACCGTCGCCTGGGTCCTGCTGGCCGTGGTGGTCTCCTCGGCCCAGGGCGACGCGTCGGTCGCGCTGCTCGCCCTCGGCGGCGGCCTGCTCTACGTCCTCGTGGTCCTGACCGTGGGTCGCACCCTGTCCGTCAGGCTCGCCCGTTGGGCCATGGACGACGACGGGCTGCGTCCCGCCGGGCTCATCACGACGATGATCATTCTGCTGCTCTGTGCCGCGTACACCGAGGCGGTCGGGATCTACGCGGTGGTGGGGGCCTTCCTGTTCGGCGTCGCCATACCCCGTGGCCGCTTCACCGAGGCCCTGCGGGTGTGCATCGAGCCGGTCACGGTCCGGCTGCTGCTGCCGACGTTCTTCGTCTACTCCGGCCTGGCCACGCAGTTCAGCGTGTTGACGGATCCCGGTGTGCTGCTGGTCCTGGTGATCGTGGTCGTGGTGGCCTTCCTGAGCAAGGGCGTGGCGTGCACCATCGGTGCCCGCACGGCCGGTCTACCGTGGGGCGCCGCGGCCTCGGTCGGCGCCCTGATGAACGCGCGCGGACTGATGGAACTCGTCCTGCTGAACATCGGCCTGGAAAAGGGACTGGTGACGCCGGCGCTGTACACCGTCCTGGCCCTGATGACCGTCATCACCACGCTGGCGGCCACACCGCTGTACTACTTCATCCAACGTCGGTCGGGATCACCGGCCCCACCGGTCTCCGACGGCGACGTCGTGGCGGAGACGGAAGTCGATCACGCGACCGGGGCACCACGGGAGCCGTCCGCTCAACCTCGTTGAGCCGGCTCAGGACGCGCACGCTGGGCGAGATCCTGCCCGCGCTCGGAGTGTCGGCGCGCCAACCAGAGGCGGTGGGCGAACAGCATCCCGTAGCCGGCGAGAACCGCGCCGAGCACGGCCAGCGCACCACCGTCCGCGGAACGGCGCGCCGCATCCAGGATCACGCCCAGCATCGCCGCCGCGACGATCAGGGACACGTGGTTCGAGGCCCAGAACACCACCGGTGTCATGCGCCGGGGGTCGAGGTCGCGCATCGCGCCGCCGCGGAGCTGCCCGACGAGCCAGGCCGACAGCGGCGCGGTGGCGGCCATCGCCGCCCAGACCAGCCACGGCACCCAGCCGAGCAACGCGAAGACGGTGAGCGTCGCGTACCCGACCAACTGCGCCCCGACGATCACCCGCACCGCCGGCCGGTAACCGATGATGACGGGCAGCGTGCGCTTGCCGACCATCGCGTCCGATCGGCGGTCGCCCAGGTTCATCACCATCATCCGGGCGACCTGCAGCACCGCGGTGGGCGCCAGCACGGCCAACAGCACCATCGGTACGGTGCCGGCCTGGAGCACCACCGCGACGGCCGGCCACAGGCCGTTGAGTATCGCGGCGACCGTCATCTCCCCCGCGCCCCGGTAGTTCAGCCGCAACGGTGGCGCCGTGTAGAACCAGGCCAGCACCACGGCCGCGGCGGCGAGCACGCGCGCCTGCCAGGACGGCATGACAGCCACCATCAACGCCGACACGCCGAACAGGACGACTCCGGCGCGGAACGACACCACGGGTGCGACCACCCCGTCGACGAGGGCCCGGCTGCCGCCCGTCCACGGCGTGAAGTAGACGTTCGCCCGGTCGGCCGCCAGGTCGAAATACTCGTTGCAGTAGTGCGTCATGACGTGGACCGTCCACGCGAACAGTTGCGCGACGGCGTACCACGTGAGATCTAGCGGATAGCCCTGGTGTACCGACACCGCCACGGCGAGACCCACCGGCAGGAGGTTGTACAGCAGGAAGCGGAGTCGGGCCAGTCGGACGAGACCCCGCCACGGAGTGTCGCCCCGCCCGGCCACCGGCCCGGCGTCAGGCCGGCGAGGTCCTGCCATCGACTGAGGTTCCGACAACGCGTCCATCGTGTAGCGCCTCCCCGTGCTCAGACCGCGACCACAACCTTCGTCCCCGCCAACGACAATCGCCACGATCTGTCGGGTAAGCGTCCATTGCCACTGCGGCACGACGTGCGATCGTCCCAACCCCGACGGCGGCCCTGGCCCTCACGATCGTCACAGGCCGCAAACCGTTGGCTTGAGGGCGAAGACCTCAGCCAAAAATGCCCTACGTGGCCAATGACGAGAAGCTGCCTCTCGCCGACACGCTGGCGCTCGGGAAGTTGGCCTACCTCCGCCAGCGCTCACTGAGCAACCCGCGCTACCGAAACGCCAACTACGTCCGGCTCCACGTGACACCGGGCTATCTCCGCTGGAACCGGCCCTCGGTCTTTGATCCGCACCTGGAGTCCGTGCAGCGTAGCCTCGCCATCTTCGAGCGACTCGCCAAGCGCCGCGACCCGGAGGCCACCCGGGCCTGGCAGGCAGTCCTCGCCGCCGTGGACCTCCTGCTGGCCGAGGGGCAGCATCGGGCTGGGCATCGCATCCGACCAAGACGAATCTGACCGGTCGCTGTCGTTGGCCTGGTGCGGCCCGGCAACCCGTCGACCTCGTCGTAGATCATCGCCACCGTCTCCGCCTCCACGACATCCGGTGGCACGACTGGGCGGATTGTCAGCGCCCTGGGTCACCGATCCAGGTTGCGCCGGGCCGCGGCGTTGTGGCAGCAGGGGTGGCCGGCGGGCTGGGCTGGGACGGACGCAGGACCCACATGGCGATGCCGCTTGCTATGGTGCTGAACAGCGCGACCGTGGCCACCAGCACGTCGGCCAAAAGCGCCGTCCGCCAACTCAGCGCCTGCGCCAGCATGCCGCTCACGACGGGTCCGAGCAGGAGAGCGGCGCCGAGCGCGAGGCCGAGCGCCAGCCGGGCCCGGGAGCGCCCGCGGACCAGTTGACTGGCGAGGGCAAGGGCGGCGCCGGCCGCGGTTCCGGCACCCAGCCCGACGATCACCCGCCCGACCGCGAACAGTGCCGCCCCCGGCGTGAACGCGCTCACGACGCTACCGATGATCAGGAGCGCCAGCGCAGGCAACGCGATTGCGGTGGGCCACCGCCGGCCGAGCAGATAGCCGGGCGCGACCAGGGCCACCGTTGCCACCACGTACTGTGCGACCACGGTCATCGTCATGCCCGCCGTGGACAGTCCGAGGTCGCGCGTAATGGCGCTGACCAGCGGTCCGACGGGCGCGATGAGGAGTCCGGCGGCGAGGAACGCACTAAGCGCTGGGCCCGCAAGCGACCAGGGCGGGCGAACCATCGATGGTCGAGACTGGGCGGGGTATCCGGGCGGGATCACGCGGTGAGTGTATGGACCTGACCCTCGGTCGCCAATACCTCGCCCGAAAGCCGGCGGGTCCGTTGGCGAGGCGGTAGCTGTGGACAGCCACTGGGCCGCATTGCAGTAACGAGATCCGTGAACCAAAGCCCCATGATGATGCCGCCGGCTCGGGCTACCAGCCCGATGGCAACCCTCTCGGCTCGTATCGCATCGCCACTGCCCCCGAGCCGAACTCCAGCCGGCTCACGAGCTTCAAGTCGACATGTCTTGACAGCCCCGCTGCCGGATGGCCGCCCTCATCGCCGCCACCGCACCCCGAATCCCCACCGACGCAATGCCCACCCAAGCACGGCACGACGCTACCCGCGGCGTGAACGGGGGCAGTGGCGAGGCAACCGCCAACACGATCGTCGTGACCATCTAGTCGGCCGCCGGATGCAGGTTCCTCAAACCTGCATCCGGGCGGCCAGGCCCGACTCGCGCAGGCGACGGCGCTGCCCGTCGGCCACGATGACCTCCACGACGATCAGAATGAAGGAGACAGCCGCCAGCAGGCCCAGCGCACCGATGGCCGATATCCGCCGTGCGACAGGGACGAACGCGGCCAGCACCAGAACGGCAGCCACCCGGGTCCAGATGATTGTCCTGATCGTGTGGGCCATCCGCAGCTGGTAGGCGACGTTGGCCAGGAGGAAGAGGGCCATCCCCCCGTAGAGGCCGAAGAGACCGATGGCGGAGAGCCGTTCGTCGGGGTGATGTCCATCGATGTGGCCGACGTTCTTGACGAGCTCGCGTATCCCGAGGGCTGGCAGGAGGATGCCGGCGACCATGGGGAGGTGCAGGTAGCTGTAGGCGTCCCGGGCGAGGGCGAATCTGGTCTTCGGGTCGGCCCGCTCGAGCACCTGCTCACCGACGAGCGCCACCACGTCGAAGTAGGTCCAGAGCACCGCCCCGGTGACGGTCATGGCCAGCATGACGGCGAACAGGAGCTGCCAACTGAGCGACACGTTGGAGCTGGATGTTCCGATCGAGATGATGTTCTCGCCCACGGCCACGATCAGGATCAACCCGTACCGCTCGCACCAGTGCCGGGCGGAGAAGATGCCGATCTCCCAGACGGGCAACGTGAAGCTACCCACGTAGTCCACGAGCACGGCCAGCAGCCAGAGGAGGGTCACGGCGATGGCGACCTGTCGCTGGTCGGTGAGGAGTCGGTGCGGCACGAGCGCGGCGTAGACGAGCAGGGCGGTGCTGGCGACCATCGGCACCGCGGGCACCAGGATGTGCCGGGCCACGTGCCGGGCCGAGACGGCGTACGCGTACAGCGCCAGGTGCAGCGACCGCACGAGGAAATAGCAGATGGGGAAGACGAGCGGGCCGTACAGCCCGCCGGGCCGGTCGGTGAACGCGACGAGGGTCGACAGCGCCATCACGAAAGTGATCCCGGTGACCACGAACAACCCGAACCGCATCACCCCGAAACTGGCCTGCAGGTTGTTGGTCAGCCACGCGAAGGCGCCCCAGGACCACCACAGCAGGGCCAGCACGAGCATTCCGCGAAGCACGCCCTGAGGGGTGTAGTCGCTCCGGATCAGCGCGACGAGCTGGACGAAGGCGAACACGAAGACCAAGTCGAAGAAGAGCTCCTCGGTGGCCGTGCGGGTGCCTTCGCGTACCCGCCGCCTGCCGAGCAGGCTGACGACGGCGTCGCGCAGGTGCGCGCGTACGGGCTTGCGCCCTGGGGTCTTCCCCCTGTCACCTCCTGCCGTCGGTCCTTCCTTCGTCACGGCGCCAGTCTGACAGTACGCCTGGCTCGGAATGGCCTGTTTCGTGCCGGTCGGCCGGATTCTATGCGGGTCGGCGGGGCGGCGCCGACGGAACGGGCTGGAGCTGCGGTGCCGCCGACCGCCCAGGCGCGGGGTGCGGCCCGCGGGCCGCTGCGGGCTTCTACTTGCAGCTTCCCCGTCGGCATGCTCCTGACCCGCAAGCTCGTCGCCGCCGACAACCCCCGTGACGCGATCCTCGCCTCCAGACGCGGCACCTGGCTGTCGCCCAACAACGTCCGCCGTCAGTGGCGCCAGGCCGGCGCCGACATCGATCTCGACTGGGTCACCCACACCTTCCGCAAGACCGTCGCCACCCTCATCAAGGAGAGACGGACACCGAAGGCGCCGCAAGATCCCCAACCACCCTCCGGAACCGTTGACAACTCCATTCTGGAGTCGTCTGGCCTCGCCGGGGGCGGCTAGGGCTGCAATACTGCTGCGATGTTGAAGTGGATCGGGCGGGCCGCGTCTCTGCTTGTGGCGCTCGCGTTGGCAGTTGTCGGTGTGCTGTTCGTCTACGGCGCTTGGAGCGCTTGGGATGGCCTGCCGCCGGATGGGCCGTCTCTCGGCGATTCTTCTCGGATCTATGAGACTGTCATCGCCTTGTTCGGACTGAGTCTCTTGGCCGGCGGCACCTGGCTCGTTGTCCGAGTCGCCCGCGGAGTGCGTCAGCGCACAACGTGACCCGAACCCCCCGCTTCTGCTGCCATCCTCACTGTCTGCCGTCGACCCGCCCTCCTGGGGAGCGGGCCGCCGCCCGGTCCGCCATGTCGACCGGACCTTGACGCGCGTACGGACGCTGCTGGAACAGACTGAGTCGGCTCTCGTGTCACGGATCGCACCGCGACCCGCGAGGAGGAGGAGTGGGTGTGCCCAGCGGACATCTGGGGTGAGTCCTGGGCCCGAATCGTTCGAGACCCAGGTCGACGGGCGTCAGTCCGCGGTCACTGCGGCGCCTTCGCGGTGGGTCCCGTGCAGGGAACGGGTAGCCACGGCGGTCGTGAGCAGGCCGCACATGGTCAAGCCCGCGGCTACGAGGTAGATGGGCCTGGGACCAGCAGCGGAATCGGCGATCAGTCCGCCGAACAGGCCGGCGCAGGCAGCAGCGACCTGGTATCCGGACGCGTTGACGGCCATGGCCAGCGTGGGCGCTTCGGCGGCGGTCATCATCACGCGTGCTTGCATGCCGGGGATGATCGCGAAGCCGAGGAGGCCGATTGCCACGACCGCCACCGCGGTGAGTGTGGTTGAGGCGGCGACGAACCAGGTGCCCACAAGGGTTGCGGCCAGCAGCCCGAGGAGGGCTGGTTGGAAGAGCCACGGGTTGCGGTCGTAGAGCGTGCCGCCGACTAGGTTGCCGATCGTCGCGCCGATGCCGTAGGCGAGGAGCAGGACCGGCAGCCGGGTGGCGGGGTGGCCGCCCAGATCCGTAAGCAGCGGGGCGAGGTAGTTGAACACCATGAGAACACCGACGTTGCCGACCGCAGTGATGGCCAGCGCCACCAGCACCGGCCGCTGTCGCAACACCAGCAACTCCGAGACCGCCGAGGTCCGACCCGCGTCGCTCGGCGGTGCGAGCTGCAGGAACACAAGGCCCAGCCCCATCAGGCACGCAACGGCAATCGCGGCGAACGTCGCGCGCCAACCCCACTGGCTGCCGATCTGGGTGCCGATGGGCGCTCCAAGGATCATGGCCAGATTCATCCCGAAGGCCAGCCGGGCAACCATGGTCCCGGCTCGCTTGGGTGGCGCGGACTGCACTGCGACCACGATGGCTTGGGCGAAGAAGGTCGAGGTCACCAGCGCGGTGACCACCCGGGCGGTCAAGAGGAAGGAGAATTCGGGGGCGAGGGCGGAGACCGCGTTCCCTACGACCGCGACAGCCAGCAGTGCCAGCATCAGCCGCTTCCTGTCGATCCCGGCGGTCACCGCGGTGAGCACCGGGCCGCCGATGATCATGCCCACGGCGTAGGCAGTGATCAGCAGGCCTGCGGTGCCGACGGTGACCTCGAGGTCGGTGGCGACTTCGGGCATGATTCCGGCCACCACGATTCACCGGTGGTAATGCTGAAGACGCAGAACATGAGGATGGCAAGTCGGAGCATGCCTGGCACGCTAAACTCTCACGTCGGTGTGAGAGTCAAGCCCGAGTAGCGAACGGAGCGGCCAGATGAAAATCGGAGAGCTGGCGGACCGGACCGGAGTCAGCGTGCGAGCGTTGCGCTACTACGAGGAGAAGGGTGCCCTGAGGCCGGACCGAACCCCCAGCGGGTACCGGATCTTCAGCGACTCAGAAATCCGCAGGGTGGCGCACATCCAGACCCTCCTCGCCGCGGGCCTCGGCATGGACCTCATCGGCGAGATCCTGGCATGCCTGTCCGGCGAATCCCTGCTGCTAGACGACTGCCGCGAACGTCTCGAAGCAGAGCGCCGCCGGATCACCAACGACATCGACCAACTCGTCCACACGCGGTCGCTGCTGGACGACCTGCTCGCAACCACGCGCGCCCCGGCCCAACCCAACCCCGTGGAGTCATCCATCGCATAGTGACCATCCCGCCTGCACCCGGTAGTGGGTGCAGGCGCGGATGAGCGGCACGGGAAGGAGTTCCGGCGGGCTAGCTTGTAGGCCGCTGACCGTGAGATTCCGAGGATGTCAGCGGCCGTGGCGAGGTCGGTGGTCAGGCCCAGAGCTCGGACCTGGTCCGCGGTCCACACCGACCGCCTCCGCTCGGTGGCCGGCCCGGCGGTGGTGTCATGGGAACGACGTGTGGAAGGCATCGGTGGGTCCTTCGTCTTAAACGAAGGGTGCAACTCCTGATCAAGGACCTGATGACGGATGTTTCGATCACCGAGGTCGATACTGATCAAATGGCGAAGCATAGACCGGCGCGGCCGGTGGGAGACGGGATCGACGATCAGCTCTTGGCCCAGGGTAGTGGAGCAGGCGAGGGCGGTGGGTCTGCAACTCACCGGTGAGGGTGGGCTGTTGCAGCAGCTGACCAAGCGGGTCTGGAAGCCGCGCTGAACGGCGAAATCACCGATCACCTGGGCTGTGACAAAGGGCGACCCGGCCGGGCACAACGGCGAGAACTCCCGCAACGCCGCCGCCAGCCAGGAGGTGTACCAGCACCGGAGTCGGGTAGCCCGAGCGCTGCGTATGGCGGCAGAGGGAGTGGCCATGGGTAACGAGCGAGTTCCGCATCCGTTCACTGAGCAGACGGCGCGGGTGGGTGATGTCACGATCAACTACGTTCGCGGCGGTCAAGGCAACACCTTGGTGCTGCTACACGGGTATCCACAGACGTGGTACATGTGGCGCAAGGTGTTGCCGGAGCTCACGCAGTACTTCACGGTCATCGCCCCCGACCTTCGAGGAGCCGGCGGCAGCGACGCCCCGACAGGGGGCTACGACAAGAAGACCCTCGCCGGCGACGTGTACGGGCTGCTCGCCCAACTTGACCTTGACCGCGAGGTCAGCCTCGTCGGCCACGACGTCGGCACCATGGTCGCGTACGCGTACGCCGCCGTGCACCGCGACCAGGTGAGCAGGCTGGTACTCACGGAAGCACCCATCCCCGACCAGAGTCTGTACCAGGTGCCGGCCCTGACCCCGAAGGGACCCGGCGTCTGGAACTTCGGCTTCTTCAGCCTGGCCAACGGCCTGCCGGAACAGCTCGTGGCCGGTCGGGAAGCCCTCTGGGTGGACCGGTTCATCGATTCATTGCGGGTGCAGAAGAACGGCATCGGCGATGACGACATCCACGAGTACGCCCGCCACTTGCAGGACGGCGCCCACCTGCGAGCAAGCTTCGAGTACTTCCGGGCCTTCCCCCAAGACATCGCCGACAACGCCGAGTACGGCAAAACAAAACTGGCCATGCCGGTACTCGCCCTCGGCGCCCAAGCCAGCCTCGGGCCCGCAGTACTTAGCCAGGTCAAGCAGTACGCCACGACTGTAAGCGGCGGCGTCATCGAGGACTCCGGTCATTGGATCTTCGAGGAACGGCCTGCCGAACTCACCGCGAAGATCCTGCAATTCCTTCGACAGAAATGAGGCAGTCTGGCTGACTTCGATGAACAGCTTGTCGACGCCGGGCGTGGTCCTGCCGATGCCTGGCAACGGCACCAGCTGGTGGTTGCCGGCGCCGCCGTTACGGCAGGGAAGCTCATCGATAATCTTTGGTGGCCTTGACGATCTGCGGGCTGACCACGATGGCGTACCCGACGAGAAGCGCCGAGGTGAGCCCGAGCAGCAGGCCAGGTTCGGTGACCACCAGTGTCACCACGATGGCCAGCGTGATTCCGACCAGGCCAACGATGAACCGGCGCCGGGGCAGGCGACCGAGAGCGAAGCGGTGCAGACCCAACCCGCACAGCATCCACGTGACGATCGACCCGCCCAGCACGAGTCGCGCGTTGAACGGCATCTGACGCGACTGCCCGATCTCGTACACCGCTACACCCAGCGCCCATCCCAGGAAGAGCACGGCGGCGCCAGCGGGTGAGTGGAGATAGGCGTAGCCCTGACCGCTGCCCAACTGCGGCACGGCGAGCCTGCTGTTCACGTAGGTGGTGTAGATCCACCAGATGCTGGCTGGCAGGAGGAAGGCCGCAAAGGCGGCGGCCACCACGCGGGCGGGCGGGTGCGCGGTGGGTACCGCGTCACGCAGATTGGTCAGCGTGGCGCCGAGCAGAATGATGGTGAACTGCCCCAGCCGTTCAGGCAGGTGGGTGCGGTGTACGGGATGGCGGCGGAGCCAGCGGCGGCCGAGCCACGGGGTGAGCAGCTCGATGGCCAGTGCGGTGATCCACACTGCCGGCCGCGCAGCCGGGGAGATGGCCAGCGACCCAGCCCAGAGCAACCAGCCGGTACCAAATCCGGTGAGGTAGACGGCGACCAGATCCCAGGAGGACCGGTCGGCTGTAAGGACTCGCAGGTACATCAGGAGCAGACAGCCACGCACGATCAGGTACCCGACCGGCAACAACAGCCCGGATGGAGCTTCCGGCACACCGAGGGTAATGGCGCCCGCGCCGAGCGTCGCGGCCAGCACGAGCAGTCGGTGCAGAGTGTCGTCCGGGTCGTAGCGGGTGTCGTAGAAAGACTGGCCGATCCATGACCACTGGATGAGCAAGTAGAGCACGACGGCAACGACGAGCTCTGCTGCACTCGGCGATGCCCGGGTGTCCAACCGTGCGGTCACGCCCAACAGAGCCAGGACGAATACCAGGTCGAAGAAGAGCTCAAGCCAGGTGGCGTGCCGCTCTTCGTTCAGCTCCGGCCTGCCGGGGTAGCGTAGCCCCAGCAGACCGGCGGTACGGGACAGCCGGGTCAAGCCGCCGCCTCCGGCCAACCGCCCGCCCCCTCCCCACGCGGTCACTACTCCTGGCCGTCATCACCTGTCGGGTCGTATCACGTGCCAGGACCCACCCTGCTGCACCGGTTCCTGCCTCAGCTGAGCCACCCGGTTACGCAGCGTCTCGTGGTTGACGCCCAACTCCCGACCCACGTCCCAGATCCTGCGGTCGGAATCCAGCACCAGCGCTACGGCCTGACACCAGAACTCCTCGGGGGTACGTACGTGCTCTGTCGACCCACGCGGTTTCCTCCTGCTCGGCAGGGTGCCAAGTCGGGAGGGGGTCCGGTCTCGGGGGGTCAGGTGAGGCCGTGCTCGTACGCCGGAATAAAGCCGACGGAGCCAGGCCGCGGTGCCGCAGCCACCCGCGCCTCCGGCGCCCCCAGGGTTCGTCGTTCTCGCCGGCGTCAAGGCCAAGCCCCTGACGGGTGTCTCCGGCCAGCCTTGGCCCCGGCAGCGAGACAACGCGCGTCAGAAGCCGACCGGACCGGAGCAGAAAGCGGCAATACATTCAAGATCCACCCCTGACCGGCCCCGCTCATTCAGGGAGGACTCAAGTGCCGAGAAGTTGGCGACCAAGGATCTAGCGAAGCGGCCGGAAGCCGACGCGGAGCTCTTCTGACAAGAGTTGCGGCTGTTCCCAGGCCGCAAAGTGCCCGCCCCGGTCGAGCCTGTTGTAGTGGATGAGATTGGGATAGGCCCGTTCTGCCCAACTCCGCGGGGCCTGATAGAGCTCGTCAGGGAAGACGCTCACGGCGGCCGGGACCGTGACTCCCTTGGCGGCGAGGAAGGAGAACTTGTTCTCCGCGTAGAGACGCGCCGCCGAAACCCCCGTGTTCGTCAGCCAGAAGAGCGTGATGTTGTCGAGGATGTCGTCCCGCGTGAGGCCTCCAGGCTGCCCGGCGAAGGCCCCGCAGATCAGCTCCAGACTGGCTGCGTCATGGTCGAGCATGAAGCTCGCCAAAGCGATGGGCGAATCCGCGAGTCCGGTCAACGTCTCTGGGCGGGTGCCCATCATGAGAGCGTAGGCGCCGTGCTTCCAGAAAAAATCCATCTGCTCACAGGCGCGCTTTTCCTCGTCGGAGAGATTGGCGGGCAGTGAGCCGAGTGCCTGGTTCAGCCCGGTGATGTCGGACTGGATCAGCTTGTCAATATCGGGTGGAACCGTACCAGGCATGTTGGTGTGAATGCCGAGCAGTTCCGGAGGCGTCTGCAGCCCTATCAGATCCGTGACAAGCGCTCCCCAGTCACCGCCTTGCGCCACAAACCTCGTGTAGCGGAGGCGCTTCATCAACTCGATCCAGGCACGTGCGATGCGCTCCGGGCCCCAGCCGGGCGTGGTCGGCTTACCCGAAAAACCGTAGCCGGGCATCGACGGAATCACCAGGTGGAAGGCGTCCGACGCGTCCGCGCCGTGGGCTGTGGGATCGGTGAGCGGACCGACGATCTTCAACTGCTCGATCACCGAGCCGGGCCAGCCGTGCGTGACGATGAGCGGCAGCGCGTCTTCGTGTTTTGAGCGAACGTGGATGAAATGGATGTCAAGCCCGTCGATCTCGGTGATGAAATTCGGTAGGGCGTTCAGTCTCGCCTCGACCTTGCGCCAGTCGTACTCCTGCTCCCAATAGCGCGCGAGCGCCTGGCTCGTCTGGAGCGGCACGCCCTGCGACTGATCGTCAACGGTCTGTTTCTCGGGCCAGCGCGTTGCCCTGATGCGCGCACGCAGCGCGTCGATTTCCGCCTCGGGGATCTCTATGGTGAACGGCCGGACGCCTGCGACACGCGTTGGCGCTTCGGTCTTGACAGCCACCTGGTCTCCTCTCCTCGTAAGGGCCTTCGAGTACCACCTGGCAGGGCGTCTACACCTACCCGCGCGTTAGCTCGCGTTCTCCTTGCGAGGGGAAAGCTTCCAGTTCGGCCGGACGTAGTGGCACGTGTAACCGCCGGGATTTCGCTCCAGGTAGTCCTGGTGTTCCGGCTCGGCCTCCCAGAAGGGGCCAGCGGGGGTGATCTCGGTGACCACCCTGCCCGGCCACAGGCCGGAGGCGTCGACGTCAGCGATCGTCTCTTCGGCGACCTTTCGCTGCTGCTCGTCGCAATAGAAGATGGCCGACCGGTAGCTGGTTCCCACGTCGTTGCCCTGGCGATTCTTCGTTGTCGGGTCGTGGGCCTGGAAGAAGAACTCGAGAAGCTCTCGGTAGGCCAGTTTCGCGGGGTCGAAGACGACCTCGACCGCCTCGGCGTGGGATCCATGGTTCCGATACGTCGCGTTCGGCACGTCTCCGCCGGTGTATCCGACCCTGGTGTCGACTACGCCCGGGTGCTTCCGGATGAGGTCTTCCATGCCCCAGAAGCAGCCGCCGGCCAGAATCGCCTTCTCAGTCGTCTCGGTCATCGTCGCTCCCCGTCCGGGTGCTCGAAAATTCTGCGGTACTCGTCGTAGCCCTCGCGCTCAAGGTCGTCGCGTGGGATGAACCGAAGCGCCGCCGAGTTCATGCAGTAACGCAGTCCGCCAGTTTCCGGCGGACCGTCGTCGAAGACGTGGCCCACGTGGCTGTCCCCGTGCGCCGACCGGACCTCGGTGCCGAACATCGCGTGGCTCGACTCCCGGACCTCGACCACGTTCTCCGATTCGATCGGCCTGGTGAAGGTCGGCCAGCCGGTGCCGCTGTCGTACTTGTTGACGGAAGCGAACAGAGGTTCACCGGACACGACGTCGACGTAGATCCCCGGCTCCTCGTTGTCCCAGTAGGCGTTGTCGAAGGCTGGCTCCGTCCCCGCTTCCTGAGTAACTCGGTATTGCTCGGGTGACAGACGAGAAACTGCCTCGGGGCTTTTGCGGTACTCGTGTGACACCGTTGTTCCTCTCCATTAGGTCGGCAAGAACGGCCGGGTTCAACGGGCCTGCACACGCGGCTTCGGTGCGTACCCCGCATAGAGTCGACTAACCACGGGGCTGGTGAGCGGACCACGGTCAGGCTCTTGCAAGGCCCTATTAGGTCGCTGGACCTTCCGCACTTCAGGTGGCGGACGAGTACCGCAGATCAGTGGTCGGATCACAATCACAGGAAGCGCTCGGTCCCATCCCGGCTGATGCTTGACACGGCGGGTTCCAGGGTGTGCGCAGGAACTCGGCGATCTTCTCGGATGGTGTCATGAAGCCGAGGGTCTTGCAGGGGCGGTGTTGAGCCCTGGGCGAAGCGGACAAGGTCCAAGTCACGCACCGTGATGCCACGAAGGAGTCGTCGCCATACCTGAGTGTGAGGCACCCGCCATACCTGGCATCCCGCCCAAGTGCGGGCACGGCGCTCGCCGGATGGACCACATGCCGCTGTCTGCGGTTGGTCAGCCCTGTCACGTTCGCGCGTGGCTCATCGCCCACTCGAGCGCGTAGTCGGCCACCTGCTCCCATCCAGGCTCGACGCCGGTGACTCGGACCAGCACTGTCCCGTCGCTACCGCGGTAGTGGTACCCGGTGCCCAGGATCGGCGCGTTCTTCAGCAGCCCCTGGATGTACGCCGACCGTCGATCTGCGTCGCCGGCGGACGGAAGACCTCGATCACGATGCCTCGGTCGATGCCAACTACTTGTGGGACTGTAATTCGTCGCCGACCGCGAGGGCGCGCAGCGGGACGGGCTTGACCGGCGCCTGAGCGGTGAACGCGCCGACCTGTTCCGGCCCCCGGCCGGTCAGCGTGGAGATGAGCTGGCAGAGGCCCGGCTGGCAGGACCGCCCCTGGCACAGGCCCATCCCGGCGCGGGTCACCAGCTTCACGGCGTTCGCGGTGCCGAGGTGCGGATTGGCCCGCAGCGCGCGGCGCACGTCGCCGGCCCGCACCTCCTCGCACCGGCAGAGCACGGTGTCGTCGGTGACCAGGCTGCCCAGGGCCGCCCGGTCCGGCGCGAACCGGTCGAGCACCTGCGTGACGAAGCGTCGCCGGCGGCGCAGTTCCCGGCGGATCGGGCGGGCCAGCGTGACGGCCCGGTGCTCGTCAAGCAGCCCCAGGTCGCGCAGCACGCCGAGGGCGGCGAGCCGGCCCTCGACCTCCGCCTGCTCGGCACCCGCGACGCCGGTCAGCTCGCCGGCCACCGCGATCTGAGGCACCGAGGTCCGCAGCCACTCGTCGTGCCGAACCACCCAGCCGCCTGCGGGGGAATCCCAGGTCACCGCGCAACCGGCCTGCCGGGCCAGCTCGACGGAGGGGACGAAGCCGTACCCCAGCGCCAGCACGTCGCAGGGAACGTCCCGGTCGGTCCCGGGCACCGGCAGCCCCGTGGGGCCGACCTCGGCGAGGGTCACCGTGGTCAGGTCCGGGTCGCCGGCGGCGCGGCGGACCACCGTGCCGAACCGGACGGGCACGCCCGCCCGGTGTAGGACGCGCAGCGCGTCGACACCCTCGGCGATCTTGCCTCCCGCACCCGCCACGGCGGCCAGCCCGGCCGGTCCGGGAAGGAGGTCGCGGCGGCGCTGGATCAGCGCGACCTCGACCACCCGGGCGCCGGCCCGAACCAGTTGGGCGGCCACGACCAGCAGCAGCGGGTGGCCCCCGGCGAGGACGAACCGGCCGCCCGGCAGCAGGCCCTGTGCCTTGACGAACGTCTGCACACCACCCGCCGTGAGCACTCCCGGCAGGGTCCAGCCCGGAAACGGCACCGGCAGGTCGTACGCGCCGGCGGTGATCAGCACCGCCCGGGGTTCGAGCAGGCGAACCCCGGCCGGACCGTGCGTGGCGACCCGGTAGCGGCCCGGCGGGGGCTGGTCGCCGGCGTACCCGTCGAGGCCGGCCCGGGTGCCGAGGACGCCCCACACCGTGGTGTCGGCGAGCCACCGGACGCCGGGAGCGGCGGTGGCCTCGGCCAGGAGCGCCCGACCGGCGGAGGACGATCCGGGCGGCGGGGTGAACCCGGCCGGCGGTTGGCGGTAGATCTGCCCGCCCGGCTGCTCCTGCTCGTCGACGACGGTGACGGCGGCGCCGTGCCGGCCGAGGGTGGCGGCGGCGGCCAGCCCGGCTGGGCCGGCGCCGACCACCACCACGTCGGGCGCGCTCACCGGGGCACCGCCGTGCGGACCCGCATGCCGGCCCGCACCCGGATCAGGCAGGAACGCTGGCAGGGCACGTCGTTCACCGTCACGACGCACTCGAAGCAGATCCCCATGTTGCAGTAGGGCGCCCGGCGGGCACCGCCGCGCGTGGTGCCGACGGACCGCTCACCGGCGGCGAGCAACGCGGTGGCCAGCGACTCGCCCGGGTGGGCGGGAACGGTCCGCCCGTCCACCTCGATGGTGACCGGCTCGGGTCGGCCCATCGGGGTGCGCCTCGGCGTGCCCGGAGGGTTCGACGGGCGGTGTTCAGACAAAGTTCAGCGCTCCGAAGCGGGAGGGTGAGTAGTCCTCGATCGACCGGTCGGTCTCGCCGGTCACGACCATGCCGGCGAGGAGCCGGGCGTAGGTGAGGCCGAGGGTGAAGGCCGAGCCGCCGGTGGCGACGAACAGTCCGGGCCGGCGCGGGACCGCGCCGAGCAACGGCAGGTGGTCCGGGGTGAGCGTGGTCATGCCCGTCCACGTCCGGATCACCGGCAGGTCGAACACCGCCGGGACCACCCGAGCGGCGTCGGCGTTGCCGACCAGCGACTCGTACCGCAACTCCGGGTTGGTCTCCAGGTCGACCTGTCCGGCCCGGCTGACCAGCTTGGCCGGCCATCCGCCACCGATCAGCACGTTGCCGTCCTCGGTCTGCTTCATCGACAGTCGCCGGCCGACGTGCTGGATCAGGTGCGGCAGGAACGGCCGGCTGCGGGCGGTGGCGCTCATCGTCAACCCGACCGGGAAGACCGGCAGCCGGACGTCGGCCATCGAGGCCAGCTCGGCGGTCCAGACCCCGCCGGCGAGCACCACCGTGTCGGCCAGGTGGGTCTCCCCGGCGGTGTCCCCGGGCCCGGGCCCGGTGCGCAGTTCCCAGTGCCGGCCGCGCCGGTGCAGCCCGGTGACCCGGCAGCCGGTACGCAGCACGGCGCCGTACCGGCCGGCGGCCCGGGCCAGCGCCGGGGTGACCAGCCGGGGGTTGGCCTTGCCCTCGCCGGGCACGTGACCGGCGGCGAGCACGGTGTCCGCCAGGTACGGCGCGAACCGGCGCAGCTCCGGGCCGGAGAGCACGGCGACGTCGAGGCCGTACTCGCGTTCCAGGGCGGCCTTGCGGTCCAGCACGGCGATCTGCGCCGGGGTCTCGGCGAGCATCAGCCCGCCGGTGCGGGACACCCCGCACCGCTCGCCGAGCTCGTCCTCGACGGTGGCCCAGGCCCGCATGGCGTCCAGGTGCAGCGGGAGCGCGCGGGCCGCCGCGCGGGCCGCGTCGTCGCCGTGCTCGACCATCCGGAACTCCAGCTGGAAGTGCAGGCTGCCGGCGTTCTGCCCGGAGGCGTGCCGGTTGACCTGGTCCTTCTCGACGAGCAGGACCCGGTTGCCGGCGCGGGCCAGGTGCCAGGCGGTCGCGCAGCCGAGCAGACCGCCGCCGATGACCGCCGTGTCGTACGAAGTCATGGGAGCAGGTCGAGCTGGGTCATGGTGGCCCGGACGCGGTCCTGTTCGGCGGGGGTCAGCGGGAGCAGCGGCGCGCGGACGTGACCGGCCGGTACGCCGCGCAGGGTGAGCGCGTACTTCATGATCGCCTGGGCGTTGCCGAACCGGGCGCCGTAGTCCGGCCCGAACCAGTCTTCCATGATCACCCGGTCGCGGGCGCCGAGGAGCCGGGCCCGGTCGAGGTCCCCGGCGCGCAGGGCGCGGAAGAAGTCGGGGTGGTCGGCGCCGAGCACGGCGCCGGCACCCATCAGCCCGTCGCCACCGATCGTGGTCATCAGCTCGATGCCGACCTCGTTGGTGGGGATGCCGAAGTAGCGCACGCGGTGGCGCAGGGCGACGAGGCTGCGGACGAATCCGCCGAAGTCCGGGGTGGAGTTCTTGACCGCCACCACGGTGTCCAGCCCGCTCAGCTCCGACAGCAGGTCGGCGTCCAGGTCGACGCCGGTGCCACGGGGCCAGTTGTAGACGCAGAGCGGCAGGTCGACCGCCTCGGAGACGGTCCGGTAGAAGGCCACGATCTCCGACCGGGTGGGCACCACGTACGGCGGTGGGGTGAGCAGGATGCCGTGCAGGCCGGCGTCCCGGGCGGCCTCGGCGTGCCGGATCGCCTCCGCTGGCGTGTACGCGTTGCAGCCGCCGAGCACCGTGAGGCGGTCGCCGACCCGTTCGGCGGCCGTCCGGAACAGCGCGGCGCGTTCCTGTTCGGTGAGGCTAAACCACTCGCCCGTGGTGCCCCCGACGATGATCCCGTGCAGCCGCTCGGCGGCGAGCCAGTCCAGTTGGACGCGCCAGGCGGCGAGGTCCAGCTCGCCGGTGGCGGTGAACGGGGTGGTGACGGCCGGCAGGTAGCCGAACCAGTCGACGCTGTCGCGGTCCACTGCGGGGTCCTTTCGACGGGCGGCGTCGTACCGCCCGCGTGCGCGACGCGGGCCGGGTGACGTGCCGGGTGGGTCAGGGGGTGGGCGGGGTGACCGCGATGATGAGCCGGGCCCGCTGGTCGCTGGCGTTGCGGTAGAGGTGGGGCAGCCGGGAGTCGAAGGTGATCGCCTCGCCGGTGCTGAGCACGTACTTCTCGCCACCGATCTCGGCGACGACCTCGCCGGTGACGGCGATCGCGCACTCGGTCGAGGGGTGCGCCCACGGCTCGTTGGAGCTGGAGTCGCCGGGTGCCAGTTCGGCTTCGAGCACTTCCAGGTCGCCCCGCCCTGGGGTGAGCCGGTCGTAGGCGATCTGCCCGGGGGGAGCGGCGAGTCGGGTCCGCGAGCCGGGCCGGCTGATGTGCACCAGCGGCGCGTCCGGCTCGGAGAACAGCGCCGCGATGGAGGTGTCGAAGACCTTGGCGAGCTTACGCAGGGTGGCCAGGCTGGGGTCTGTGGCGCCGTTCTCGATCTGGCTGAGTAGGGCGGGCGAGACGTCGGCCGCGGCCGCGAGCTGGCGCAGCGTGAGGGAGTGCTGCTGGCGCAGGTCGCGGAGCTGGTCACCGAGCATGCGTCTTTCCTCGTTCCAAACAGTGTGGCTAGAAATGTTTGACGCAACTATACGCCTCTGTCTAGCATGGTCAAACACAAGGCGAACGTGTTTGGCGTAACTAGACAAGCGACGTCGGGGCACGAACCAGACAGGAGTCCCGTCCGGATACATCCAACCTCATGACGGTCTACGGGCGAAGCCCCGCGAGCCGCCATCGGTTGACACCGGCCCCCGACCTCGGCGTCACCGGCGACGTCGGCGCGACAACCCCCAGAGCCCGTCCCGCGCGGGCCGGCCCATACGAAGGTAGGAACAGCATGTCGGTGTCCCCTCGCCGGCTCCGCGTCGGAGCAATCGCTCTGGCGGCGCTGGTCATAGCCTCCAGCACCGCGTGCACCGCGGGCGGCAGCGGAGGAAACGGTAACGGTGGTTCGGCCAAGACCCTCACCGTCAACACCTCGTTCGTCCTCAAGACGCTCGACCCCGGCCGGATCTACGAGGCGACCGGCCTCACCGCCGTGCACTCCCTCTACGACACCCTGCTGACCTTCAAGGGCTCGGACGTCAGCAAGCCCGTCCCGGCGCTGGCCGAGTCGTACGAGGCCTCCGCCGACGCGAAGACCTTCACCTTCAAGCTCCGCGAGGGGGTGAAGTTCTCCGACGGCAGCCCGCTGACCGCCGACGACGTGGTCTTCTCCCTCAACCGGCTGAAGAACGTCAAGGCCAGCCCGGCGGTCATGGTCAGCGGCCTCACGGTCGCCAAGACCGACGAGCGGACCGTGGTGGTCACCTCGGCGACCGCCGACCCGAACATCCCCGTGGTCCTCGCGATGCCCTCGACCGGCGTGGTCAACTCCAAGGTCGCCAAGGAGAACGGCGCAACGGACGCCGCGGACGCCGCGAAGACCGACACCGCCCAGCAGTACCTCGACAAGAACTCCATCGGCAGCGGCCCGTACGTGCTGAAGTCGTACGACCCGTCGGCGCAGGTGGTGCTGGAGGCCAACCCCAACTACTGGGGCACCAAGCCAGCGTTCGGCCGGGTCGTGCTGCGCAACATGGACGTGCAGACCCAGAAGCTGACCATGCAGCGGGCCGGCGGCTCCGAGATCGCGCTGGACATCTCCGGCAAGCTGCTGGAGGGTCTGCCGGACACGCTGAAGACCTCCGCCATGCAGGACACCGTCTACTTCCTCTTCCTCAACGCCGACCCGGCCGTTTCCGGGGTCACCTCGAACGCGAAGTTCAACCAGGCGCTGCGGGCCTCCATCGACTACCAGGGCATCGCCGGGCTGTACGGCAAGGGCGCCGCCCCCGGCGCCGGGCTGGTGGCCCCGGCCTACCCGGGCGCGCTGCCCGCCGGCGAGGAGTCGAAGCGTGACGTGGCGAAGGCCAAGGCGTTGCTCGCCGAGGCGGGGCTGACCAACCCCACCGTCAAGTTCAACTACCCGGCCATCACGTACAAGGGCGTCGACCTGGGCACGGTGGCGACCAAGGTGCAGGGCGACGCCGCCGAGGCCGGCATCAAGCTGGAGCTGACCCCGCAGCCGCTCACCACGTTCCTCGACGAGATGCGTACGGGCAAGATGGCGCTCGGGTTCACCCCGCAGAGCCTCAACTACCCGGTCGCCGACTCGCTGATCAACAACATGTCCCCCGGCCAGGCCACCGCACTGCGCTCGGGCTGGACGGTGGAGCGGGCCGACCCGGCCGTCGTGGCCGCCGGCAAGAAGGTCACCGAGACCCTCGACCTGGCCGCCCGGGCCACCGCCATGCAGGAGTGGCAGCGGGCGATGAACGCCGCCTCGCCGTACGTCGTCCTGGCCAACAACTCCTCCACCGTCGTGGCGAGCAGCGACCTGACCGGCACCGACTACACCGCCGCGGGCTGGCAGGTCGACCTGGCCGCCGTCGGCCGGGAGTAACCATCTCATGACGACGACAGTCGACGACGCCAAGCCGGGCGCGGTCACCACGACCGCGTCCCGGCCTCGGCCGCACCGGTCGCTGCTGGTGTTCCTGGCCAAGCGGGTGGCGATCACGGCAGGCCTGCTGCTGGGCGTCACGATCGTGACGTTCGGCCTGGTCACCGTGGTGCCCGGCGACCCGGTCACGGCCAACCTCTCCGACCAGGCGCTCAACGACCCCGCGACGGTGGCCGCGTTCCGCGAGAAGTGGGGCCTGGACCAGCCGCTGTACGTGCAGTACTTCCAGTACCTGGGCAACCTGCTGACGGGCGACCTCGGCATCTCCCAGCAGACCGGCCGTACCGTGGCCGACGACCTGTTGCAGTACGTGCCGGCGACCATGGAACTGGCCATCCCCACCATGGTGCTGGCGCTGCTGATCGGCACCGGGATCGGCATGCTCGCCGCGGTCCGCAACGGCCGGATCACCGACCAGCTGATCCGCGTCGGCGCGCTGCTCGGCCTGTCCACCCCGCCGTTCTGGCTGTCGCTCGTCGTGCTCTACGTGTTCTTCTACCAGCTCGGCCTGGCACCCAGCGGCGGCCGGCTCTCCACCGACTTCAGCCCGCCGCCGACGGTGACCGGGATGTACACCGTCGACGCCGCCCTCGCCGGTCAGTGGGACGTCGCCTGGGACGCCGCCCAGCACCTGGTCCTGCCGGTGCTCGTGCTGACCAGCCTGACCGTGGCGATGCTGGTCCGGTTCGTCCGCTCGTCCATGCTGGAGGTGCTCCAGCAGGACTACATCCGGGCCGCGTACGCCAAGGGCCTGCCCGCCCGGGTGGTGTTCCGCCGGCACCTGTTGCGGGCCGGGCTGGTCCCGGTGATCACCGTCTCCGGTCTGGCCTTCGCCTCGCTGCTCTCCGGCACGGTGCTGGTGGAGAACATCTTCGGCTGGCCGGGCCTCGGCCAGTACGCGTACCGCAGCGCGACGGCGCTGGACCTGCCCGCGATCCTCGGCGTCAGCCTGTTCGTGGCGCTGGTCTACACGCTGGTCAACCTCGCCGTCGACCTGCTGTACGGGCTCATCGACCCGAGGATCCGGCTGTCATGACCACACTCGCACCCGACCCCGTAGCGCCCGACCCGAAGGCGACCGACGCGCTGGCCCGGCGCCGGTTCCTGGGCCGGCTGCGCGGTCGCTCGACCGGGCGGCCGATCTGGCGGCAGCCGATCGCCGTGGCGGCCCTGGTCATCCTCGGCGGGTGGCTGCTGATGGCGCTGTTCGCCCCGGTCGTCGCGCCGTACGACCCGTTGGCACAGAGCCCGGACGCATACGCCCCGCCGTCGGGCACGCACTGGTTCGGCACCGACTCCCTCGGCCGGGACGTGTTCAGCCGGGTGATCCACGGCTCCCGCCTGTCGATCCCGCTCGCGCTCGCCATCGTCTCGCTCGCCCTGCTGATCGGCGGTCTGCTCGGCCTGGTCGCCGGCTACGTGGGACGGTTCGTCGACGAGGCGCTGATGCGCCTGACGGACCTGGTCTTCGCGTTCCCGCAGATCATCCTGGCGATGGCGGTGACCGCCGCGTTCGGACCCAGTACCCGCAACGCCGTCCTCGCGCTGGTCATCGTCTCCTGGCCCGTCTACGCCCGGGTCATCCGCAGCGCCGTGCTGACCATGCGCGGCGAGGACTACCTCAGCGCCGCCCGGCTGCTCGGCATCGGGCCGGTCCGCGCGCTACGCCGCGACGTCCTGCCCAACAGCGTGGGGCCGGCGATCGTGCTGGCCACCCTGGAGCTCGGCAACGCCGTGCTGCTGCTGTCCGCGCTGTCCTTCCTCGGCCTCGGCCCCCGCCCGCCGGCGGCCGAGTGGGGCTCGATGGTGGCGCTCGGCTCGCAGGACCTCTCCATGTGGTGGGTCAGTGTGTTCCCCGGCCTGGCCATCCTCACCGTGGTGATGGCCTTCAACGTGCTCGGCGACGCGCTGCGCGACCGGATCGACCCCCGCTACGCGAAGGGACGTTGAGAATGCGACCGTTGCTCGAAGTCGACTCCCTGGCCGTCACCCTGCCCGGCCCCACGGGGCCGCTGCCGATCCTGCACGACGTGTCGTTCACCGTCGGTGAGGGCGAGATGGTCGGCATCGCGGGGGAAAGCGGGTGCGGCAAGAGCCTCACCGCGCAGACCCTGCTCGGGCTGCTGCCCGCCGGTGCCAAGGTCACCGGGTCGGCCCGGTTCGACGGGACCGAACTGCTCAGCCTGGACAGCAGGCGCTGGCAGAAGGTGCGCGGCGCCGGCATCGCGATGGTCTTCCAGGACCCCACCGCGGCGCTGCACCCGATGCTCACGGTGGGCCGGCAACTGACCGAACACATGCAGGTCCACCTGGGCCTGGACCGGCGGGCGGCGGACCGGCGGGCGGTGGAACTGCTCGACCAGGTCCGCATCCCCGACCCGCAGCGGGCGGTGCGGGCGTACCCGCACCAGTTCTCCGGCGGCATGCGGCAGCGTGCGGCCATCGCGATCGCCCTCGCCGCCCGCCCCCGGCTGCTCATCGCCGACGAGCCGACCACCGCGCTCGACGTGACGGTGCAGGCCGGCATCCTCGCGCTGCTGGACCAGTTGCGCGCCGAGACCGGGCTGGCCGTCGCCTTCATCACCCACGACCTCGGGGTGCTCAGCGCGCTCACCACCCGCGGGTACGTCTTCTACGCCGGGCGGGTGGTGGAGACCGGCCCCACCGGAGCGCTGCTCACCGCGCCGCGCCACCCGTACACGGCCGCGCTGCTCGGCGCCCGCCCGCACGGCACCCAGGCCGTCGGCACGCTGCGTCCCATCCCGGGCGGGCCGCCGACGCCGGGGCAGGCGCCGCCCGGATGTCCGTTCCAACCCCGGTGCGGGTACGCCGAGCCGTCCTGCGGCACCGCGCCTCCCCCGCTGTCCCCCGCCGGCACCGACCGGTCGGTGGCCTGCGTGGTCCGTCCGCACCTGGAGGTGGCGGCATGAACGAGCCGGTCGGGTCGGGCAACCTGCTCGAGATCAGCGACGTCGAGGTGGAGTACAAGCCGCGCGGCCGGGGGCCGGTCCGGGCCGTGGCCGGGGTGAGCCTGGAGGTGGCGCCCGGCCAGATCGTCGGCCTGGTCGGCGAGTCCGGCTGCGGCAAGTCGTCGCTGGCCCGGGTGGCGGTCGGGCTGGCCGCGCCGAGCGCCGGGACGATCCGGTTCGCCGGCCGCCCGATCACCCCGCTCGGCTGGCGGCGCCGACCGGTGCCGGAGGTCGGGCTCCAGATGGTCTTCCAGAATCCGTACGCGTCGCTGAACCCCCGGCGCACCATCGGCGCCCAACTCCTCGACGGGGTGCCGGACACGGTGACCGGCGCCGCCCGCCGGGCGAGGGTCGCCGACCTGCTGGACCGGGTCGGCATGCCGGCCGGGGCCGCAGAGCGGTACCCGCACCAGTTCTCCGGCGGCCAGCGGCAGCGGCTCGCTATCGCCCGGGCGCTGGCGCCGGAACCCCGGATGATCATCGCGGACGAGCCGGTCACCGCGCTGGACGCGTCGTCGCAGGCGCAGGTGGTCAACCTGCTCGTCGGGCTGGTCCGGGACCTGGACATGGGCATGCTGTTCATCTCGCACGACCTGTCCCTGGTGCACGAGATCGCCGACGTCACGGCGGTGATGTACCTGGGCCGGATCGTCGAGACCGCGCCCACCCGTCAGTTGTGGTCCTCGCCCCGGCACCCGTACAGCCGGGCGTTGATCGACGCGGTGCCGCAGATCGCACTCTCCCCGCAGCTGCCCAGGACGCTCGCCGGGGAGGTGCCCGACCCGGCACACGCGCCGGTCGGGTGCCGCTTCCGGCCGCGTTGCCCGCACGCCTTCGGGCCGTGCGGCGAGCAGCCGCCCACGCTCGACCTCGGCGGCCGCAGCGCCGCCTGCTGGCTCAACGACCCCACGGTGGCGCAGACCACCGTGCCCGCCGCGTAGAGGACACCGCATGCACATCCCCACCGAACAGGTCCTGGTCAACCTCGCGCTCTACGACGGTGTCCGGGATGACGTCCAGCGCGACAGCGGCATCTGGATCGGCGCCGACGGCACGATCCGCGCGGTCGGGCCGGTCGACGACGTCCTCACCGAGGCGGGCGACGCCCGGGTGGTCGACCTGCACGGCGACCACGTCATGCCCGGCCTGACCAACATGCACGTCCACCTCTCGCTCGGCCTGCCCGGGCACTTCGGCGACGAGGTGCACCGGTCGAACCTCGCCGAGCTGGTGCTGCTGATGGCCGACTCGGCCCGCCGGACCCTGCACTCCGGCGTCACCACCGCCCGGCTCGTCGGCGAGAGCCGGTACGCCGACTTCGCCCTGCACAAGGGGATCGAACGCGGCGCGGTGGACGGCCCGCGGATCTTCACCGCCGGGCACGCCCTCTGCTGCACCGGGGGGCACGGCTGGGAGGCCGACGCGCTGGAGGCCGACGGGGCCGACGGGTTCCGCCGGCTCACCCGGCAGCAGATCCGGGCCGGCGCCGACCTGATCAAGGTGTGCATCTCCGGTGGGATCGCCGGCGAGTTCGAGTCGATCGACACCCCCCAACTGCTCGACGACGAGCTGGGGGCGGTGATCCGGGTGGCGCACGACTGGGGCCGCAAGGTCACCGCGCACGCCGGGCCCGCCGAGTCGGTGCGCCGTGCCGTGGAACTCGGGCTGGACTGCGTCGAGCACGGCTACGAGCTGACCGACGAGGTGACCCGGCTGATGGCCGAGCGGGGCGTCTGGTACGTCCCGACCATCGTGGTCAGCCGCTGCGAGCAGTTCTTCCGCGACGCCGGCGTGCCGGGCTGGCTGATGGACCGCGCCCTGGGCGCCGGGCCCCGGCACTGGGAGAGCCTCCAGCACGCCATCCGCAACGGGGTGCCGATCGCGCTGGGCAGCGACATGCCGCCGCACGCCGGCTACGACGAGACGACCGCGACCGTGCGTGAGCTGGAGTTCATGGTGGACGCCGGGATGCCCGTCGCCGACGCCCTGAAGTCCGCCACCATCCGCCCCGCGCAGTGGCTGGGCCAGGCCGACACGCTCGGCAGCGTCGAGGTGGGCAAGCACGCCGACCTGCTGGTCCTGCGCGACGACCCCACCCGCTCGGTGTCCGCGCTGCGCACCCTGCACACGGTGCTCAAGGGCGGTGTCGGCTACCGGGACGACCACGGCCGCCTCGGAGTCGGCCGGTGACGAGCATCGTCGAGGTCGCCGACCGGTACCTCGACGCGCTGGCCAGGCTGGACCCGGAGGCCGCCGAGGCGGCGGGTCGTGCCCCCGGATCGCGCTTCGCGGACCTCTCCCCCGACGGCTTCACCGCCCGCGCGGAGCTGGCCCGTGGCACCGCCACGGCGGCGGCCGGCGCCGGCGTCGACGGCACCGCGCAGCGGGCCCTCGCCGGCGCGCTGCGCGACCGGCTGGCCAGCGAGGTCGATCTCTACGACGCGGGCTTCACCACCCGGCTGCTCGCCCCGCTGGCGACGCCGGTACACCTGGTCCGGCAGGTCTTCGACAACCTGCCCCGCAACACCGCGCAGGACTGGGCCGTCGTCGCCGCGCACCTGCGCCGGGTGCCCACGGCCCTCGGCCAGTACGCCGAGACGCTGCGCTGGTCGGCCCGGCGGGGGCACCTGGTCGCCCGCCGGCAGGTGCTGGCGGTCGCCGACCAGTGCACCGCCTGGGTCACCTCCGACGACTTCTACGGCCGGCTGGTGGCCGGGTGTCCGGACGGGCCGCTGGCCGGGGAGCTGGCCGCCGGCGCCCGCTCGGCCGCCGCCGCGACGGCGGACTTCGCCGCGTTCCTGCGTACCGAGCTGGCGCCACGGGCCACCGACGTCGACGGCGTCGGCCGCGACCTGTACGCCGTCACCGCGCGCAGCTTCCTCGGCGCGACCGTCGACCTGGACGAGCTGTACGCGTACGGCTGGGAGGAGCTGGCCCGGACCGCCGCCGAGCAGCGCGCGGTCGCCGCCGAGCTCGGGTACCCGGACGTGGCGGGCGCACGGGCCGGGCTGGACGCTGACCCCGCCGGCCGGGTGCCGGTCGGGCCCGAGCTGGAGGAGTGGTTGCGGGGGCGCACCGAGCGGCTCACCGACGCCCTGGACGGCCCGCACTTCGACATCCCGGCCGCCACCCGCCGGGTGGTGTGCCGGATCAGCCCCGCCGCCTCCGGGGTCATGTACTACACCCCGCCCGACGCCGGGTTGACGCGCCCGGGCGGGATCTGGTGGTCGACGCCCCCCGGCGAGTCGACGGTGCCGGTGTGGCGGCACGTCGGGACGCTGTGCCACGAGGGGCTGCCCGGGCACCACCTCCAGCACGCGATCACCCTCACCACCGTCGACCTGCACCCGTGGCAGCGGTCGCTGTGCCAGGTACACGGGTACGCCGAGGGCTGGGCGCACTACGCCGAACGCCTCGCCGACGAGCTCGGCCTCTACGCCGGTCCCGCCGAACGGCTCGGGATGCTCGACGGGCAGATGTGGCGCGCCGCCCGGGTGGTCATCGACCTCGGCCTGCACCTGGACGTGCCGATCCCGGCCGGGACCGGCTTCACCGACGCGCGCCGGTGGACCCCCGAGCTGGCCGTGGACTTCCTGGTCCGCGTCGCCGGGCTGGACCCGGCGACCGCGCGGTTCGAGGTCGACCGGTACCTCGGCTGGCCGGCACAGGCGTTGGCCTTCAAGGCCGGGGCGCGGCTCTGGCAGCAGGCCCGCCGGGAGGTCGAACGGCGCGAGGGCGCCGGGTTCGACCGCAAGCGGTTCCACCAGCGGGCCCTGCGGCTCGGGCCGATGGGGCTCGATCCGCTGCGCGCCCGCCTCGCCGAGCTCTCCTGATCCACCCCCCGACACCCCCGTCCGCCCCGACCGGAAGCGAGCCCCGATGACCGTTGACGATCTCACCGCCGCCATCACCGACATGTACCGGTCGTTGGGCGACCGGGCGGCGTTCGACGCCCGGCTGCACCCCGAACTGACGATCTGGGAGTCCGGCGCACCCGACCTGCTGGACGGCCTGGCCGCCCTGGACGACCTGCGGGACCGCCGGGCGGCGGACCGGGGACCTGCCGCGCCCCCGACCTCGGTCGCCCCCGAACAGTTCCGGGCCGAGGCGTGGGAGGACACGGGCCTGGTCCGCTACGTCCTGCGGGCCCGGTACGCGACCGGGCAGCCGGACGACTGTTTCCGGGTGACGGACGTGCTGCGCCGCGACGAGCGGGGCTGGCGGATCGTGCACCACCACGCTGAGGCCCTCCGATGAGCGCCGAGGAACCGGTCACCGACCTGTACGACCTGCGGGTCGTGGTGGAACGGATCGAGGGCCGCTCCGTCTGCGGCCTCCAGCCGGGCGACCACATCGACCTGACCGAGTCGAGCCGGCTCACCATCCCCGCCGGCCGGCACTTCTGCCTCTACGCCCTCGCGGCGTGCCTGCCGCTGCTGCCGGCCAAGCAACGTCCGTTGCCGCCGGAGGACTGGCTGGCCCAGGACTGCCACGTGGCCTGCCCGGATCCGGACGAGCGGGTCATCCTGCGGATCGAGCGGACCGCCCGGCGACAGATCCCGACTGGAGAACTCACGTGAGCACCGACGAAGGACGCCGGCTGGTCGGCATCGGACTCCAGTCCGACAAGAGCGCCGACGAGTACGCCGCGCTGGCCGAGCTCGCCGAGGGGCACGGCTTCGACGTGCTGTCGGTCTTCGGTGACCTGATGTACCAGCCGCCGTTCTTCCCGCTGCTGGTGGCCGCGCGGCACACCCGACGGATCCGGCTCGGGTCGGCCTGCCTCAACCCGTTCACCATGCACCCGGTGGAGATCGCCGGGCAGGTCGCGGCGCTGGA
This sequence comes from Micromonospora sp. NPDC002717, assembly GCF_040295705.1. Taxonomy (NCBI): domain Bacteria; kingdom Bacillati; phylum Actinomycetota; class Actinomycetes; order Micromonosporales; family Micromonosporaceae; genus Micromonospora; species Micromonospora sp. NPDC002717. The sequence goes on from NZ_JBEOVW010000020.1 coordinate 64,413, forward strand.
CCTGGCGTCGAACGGGCGGGCCTACCTCGGGCTGGCCCGGGGGACCTGGCTGGATCAGATCGCGGTGCCGCAGGCCCGGCCGCTGCGGCGGATCACCGAAACCGTCGACGTGGTCCGGCTGCTGTTGTCCCGCGACGACGGGGGCTTCCAGGGCCGGGAGTTCACCGTGGCGCCCGGTACCGCCCTGCGCTACGCCCCGGTCCGCGCCGACGTGCCCGTCCTGGTGGGGACGTGGGGTCAGCAGACCGCCCGGACGGCCGCCGCGTTCGCCTCGGAGATCAAGGTTGGCGGTTCGGCCAACCCGGCGATGGCCAAGACGATGCGGGCCTGGCTGGACGACGCCGCGCCCGCCGGTCGGGCCGGTGACCAGGTCGGCGTGGTGCTCGGCGCCGTGACCGTGGTGGACGAGGACGGCGCGCTGGCCCGTCGGGTGGCCCGTACGGAGGTGGCCATGTACCTCGCCGTGGTCGCCGCCCTCGACCCGAACGTCGACATCGATCCGGAGCTGCTGTCGCGGATCCAGCAGCACGTCGCCCGCCAGGAACACGACCTCGCCGGCGCGCTGATCAGCGGGGACCTGCTCGACCTGTTCGCCTTCTCCGGCACCCCGGAACACGTCGCGGCGCAGGCTGCGGCGGTGTTCGATGCCGGGGCCACCCGGGTGGAGTTCGGCACCCCGCACGGTCTGACCCCGGCGGGCGGTGTCGACCTGCTCGGCCGCCGGGTGCTGCCGCTGCTGCGGGGGTGACGCCGTGGCGGGGGTGGGCATCGACCGGCCCGCCCCCGCGAGGCAGAGCTGCTGCCCGAGGACGAGGTGGTGCATTGCCTCGTCGACACCGGCACCGATTCGCGGGATCGGGTGGTGTGTCGAGACGAGGTGGTGACGGTGGTGCAGGGCGGCCCGCGCCGGGTCCGGTGGACCCAAGCTGGACGCTGAGCTGCGCGCTCAGATCGGCCTCCGCGCGCACCGCGTGCGACCGTCCAATCCGAGTCATCCAATCCCCAGGCCGGTCGGTTGCCTGACGCAGATGGGGACGCGAGCCCCGACGCTCAGGGTCTGGGGACTACCTGGACGATGCTGCCGCCGCTCGCCGTGCCGCCGTCGACCACGGAGGTGACCAGGTTGTAGTGACCCACCCGGAACCACGGGGTCAGTTTTCAGGCGGAGCCGACAGCCGCAGATGTATGCGGTTGGGGGCGCGTCGGTCGCGCCGAGGCAGTGGGCGTCGGGCACCAACCTGATCTCCCACCCAGGACTCCCGGCCTCTGTGGGGCAACGGCCTCTGCTGTGGCACGGTCAACGGTGGACCGTCGTTCCGCGGGCCTCCAAGCGGGTCAGGACATCGGGGTCGTCGAGGTGTGCCAGCGAGACGTCGAGGGTGTGTAGCGCAGGCAGCGACTCCAGCGCCGCCGCTCCCGTGCATTTCCCGGTCAGTACCAGTTCCGACAGGGCCGGGTGGCCGGAAAGCGGGGTCAGCTCCAACGGCCCTCGACGGTAGCCGTGGCCGTCCAGGTCGAGGGACCGCAGGCTGGACAGTGCGTGAATGCCCTCCAGCGACGTCACGTTGTAGTCGTCGGACTCGCCGCCGGTGTCGATGTCCAGGGTCTGCTCGATCAGCATGTAGATGTCGCTGCCGCCGTCGAACTGCAAGTGGGTGATCGCTGCAGCCTCGGCCGACGGCACCGCGACGGCATGTAACAGCTCTAGTGACGCCTCCAGGCGCGGGCCTGGACCTGGGTAGCCGTCCTCCGGGCCATCGGGGCCGGTCGACTCGATGAGCGCCTTGAGGTCGTCGGCAGCGATCGCGTCGTCCAGCAGGGCGTCCAGGACGCCCAGGTGCAGGCCGAGATCGGCGAAGATGAGGGTCATGATCCCGACCGTATCTTGTTACCGGCTTGGCTTAGGAGATCGGGGAGCCCTGCCACGGTCGTTCAGGTCACTTCGTGCAGGTCATCTCACCGAGTCGGAGTTCTCCGGGCGTCGCTTTGGCGTCGTGCGGAGATGACGATGCGGATGAGGTAGAGGACGCCGACGGCGGCGGGGATGAGGATTTGCAGCCAGAGCTGGTCGACGCGCCAGATGACGAGGGCGACCGCAAGCAAGAAGACGACGATGCCGACGCGTGCCTCGCGTGCCGGCGTTGGGGCGATGAGGGGATTCAGGAGGTCGAGGAAGAACTTGGACATGCTGCTCCTTCGGGGTTGGTTAGCGGCGGGGTTCCCAGCGAAAGGTCTTGTAGGCGATCAGCGCGGGGGCGATGGTCCATGCCGCGAGTGACCCGGCGGCGAGGGCGAGCTGTTCCGGGGTCGTGCTCGCCTCGTAAGCGGCGTGGACAAGGACGGTGAGCGCCCCGCCGGGCAGGAGCGCGATGTACCACTCGTGGGCGAGCATCGCCCAGATCGCGGACCCGGCGCCGAATGCGAGGAACGGCAAGCTGGTGACCTGCGCTGATGCGGCAGATGGGGTGATGTTGCCGGTGAGAATGCCGACCGCGGCGCTCGCGGCAACGAAACCGACGATGCCGACGGCGAGCGGCCACGGGCGTTCGGGGGCGGATGCGCCGGCAATGAACATCGCGGCCAAGACGATGCCGAGCTGCACCGCGAGCAGGACCACGACGGGGACGACCAGGCCGAGCAGGATCGCGGCGTCGCTGCTCTCCCCGGAGCGCAGGCGCTTGAGGAACAAGTCGTTTCGGCGTGTGGCGAGGGTCGTGGTGATCGTGAGGTAGAGCGTGAACAGGGCGAAGAACACGACCTGAAGCAGCACGAGCTCGGGCCAGCTCCGGCCCACGTCCTGGCGGGAGTAGATGAGGTAGCCGCCCAGAGCAAGGGGGAAGATCGTCGCTCCGATCAGGACGGTCCTGTTGCGCGCGATCAGCCGCAGTTCGCTGAGCGCGATGACGGCAAAACGGGGTGTGCTCACGCGGCGGCCTCCTGAGATTCGGTTTCGTCACGGAGCGCGCTGACGGTGCGGAACACTTCGGCCAGCGATGCCTCGGTCGCCGACAGCCGGCGCAGCCGATGCCCGGTGGTGCGTGACCAGCTCAGCAGTCGGAACAGGGCGTCCTCGATGTCGTTGGTGCTCAGCGTGCAGATGCCCTGGGCGTCCACCGCGACCGCCTCCGCATCCCCGAGCTGCAACGCCGTCGTCAGTGGCTCAATGCCCGGTACCTCCTCGGGGAGTTGGAACCGGACTTGCGCAGGCTGGGCGGTGAGCACGTCGGCGATGGTGCCGGAGACGGCGACGCGGCCGTGGTGCATGATGGCGATACGGTCGGCCATCGCCTCGGCTTCTTCGAGGTAGTGCGTGGTCAGAAGGATCGTCGTGCCGCCCCCGTGGAGCCGCTGCACGACGTCCCAGGTCCGCTCCCGCGACTCGGGATCAAGACCTGTCGTCGGCTCATCGAGGAACAGCACCTCGGGCCGGTTCACGGTGGCGAGGATCAGGTCCAGACGGCGACGCTGCCCGCCGGAGAGCTGCTGCACCCGCGTCTGCGCGCGGCTGGTCAGCTCCAGATTTTCCAGCGCGTCCCGGATGGTGCGGGCACGGTGCGCGGGCGATGCCTGTTCGGAGGACGACAACCGCAGCCAGAGCCGGATCGTCTCCTCAACGGTCAGCTCACCGGCGAACCCGGACTCTTGGAGCATCATCCCCAGCCGCGGTCGCAGCGCGCGCCGCTGTCGGTGAGGGTCGAGGCCCAGCACCCGCACGGTGCCTGCGATAGCGGGCCGGTGTCCTTCCAGGGTCTCCATCGTGGTCGTCTTGCCAGCCCCGTTGGTGCCCAGCAACGCGAAAAACTCGCCCTGCCCGATTGACAGGTCCACGCCTCTGACAGCCTCGAAACCCCCGTAGGAGCATCGCAGCCCGATCGCAGCGATCGGGGCATTCTCCGCCGTCGCGGGGGAACCGGAGAAGTGTCGTTTCGGCATGCTTCCATCGTCGGAGCCGGACCGTCGTCGCCTGTAGTGCGACCGTCCACCAGCCCGCCGGGGCATTCTCATGAAGGGCTCATGACAAAAGTCATGGCGTTACTGTTGACGAGCATGGGACTGCCTGCACCACCACGCGACAGCGGTCTTCCCGTGCCTGATGGCGGTGGCGGCATCCGCGGCACCTGGCAGTGGACGTGGGTCTCGATGCTGGCACTGATCGTCGCCGCCTACGCCCCACCTGCCTGGTCTCTCGCTTCACCCGACGCGTGGCAGACCAGACATATCGCCGTTCTGATCGTCGGCGCGGCCTCGCTGACCGCCAGCATCGTCTTCGTCAGCCTGCTGCGCTCCGGGCTCGGCCAGGATGTCACCAGCGCGCGGGCGCGGATCGTCCTCGTCGTCCTGGCGGTCGTCCCGTGGGTAGCCACCTCGGTGACGCCCGTCCTGAGCATCGAGTGGGCACTGATCCCGTGGATGGCCGCAAGCCTGATCGCCGTCGACCTCCCTGCCCGGTGCCGCTGGTGGTGGCTCGGCGCCGCCGCCCTGGCGCTCGCATTGGCCCGCGTTGGCCTCGCCGCGGTCACCGGAACCAGGATCGGCGAAATGTGGGCGGTCAGCGACACGCCGCTGTCGATGCTGTTCCCCGCGCTCGTGATCATGCTGCCGCTGGCGAGCGTGTTCCAGATGTGGCTCTGGCAGGTCGTCATCAGCCTCGACGCGGCCAAGTCCGAACGCGCGGAGCTGGCCCGAACCCAGGAGCGGTTGCGGTTCGCCTCCGACCTCCACAACATCCAAGGCCATCACCTGCAAGTCATCGCGCTGAAATCCGAGCTTGCCGAACGAGTCCTGGCCAGCGCCCCTGACGCCGCTGCGTCTTTGATCCGAGAGACCCAGGCGCTGGCCCGCGAAGCCCTCGAAGACACCCGCCGACTCGTCAAGGGCTACCGTGCCGTCTCGTTCGCCGTCGAAGCCGAGAACGCCGCTGCCGTCCTCGATGCCGCGGGCATCCATGTCACCACGGACCTCGCCGCCGACCCGCCTGCCGCGCTCGACCATCAGCTCGGCTCGCTGCTGCGAGAGGCGACGACCAACATCATCCGCCACAGCACCGCCCGCCACGTCACAATCACGCTCAACACCGATGACACGGACCGCATCGAGCTGAGCATCGGCAACGACGGTGTTCCCGAACGACCACGCGGCTCGGACGGGTCCGGCATCGCGACGCTCACCGAGCAGTACCGGACGGCAGGCGGCGCCCTCACCGTTACCACCGACGACGGCTGGTTCACGATCCGCGGCGTCCTCCCGCAGACAGCCGGTGCCACATGATCCGCGTGCTCATCGCTGATGACGAAGAACTGATCCGCACCGCCGTCGTCGCCCTCCTCGACCTCGAAGACGACATCACCGTCATCGCCCAAGCAGACAACGGCGACGACGCCATGGCCCTCGCCGCAGCACACGATCCCGACGTCGTGCTCCTGGACTTGGAGATGCCGCCTACCGATGGCATCTATACCGCCGAGCGCATCCTCGGCGCACACCCGCGGGCGAAGGCTGTGCTGGTCACTCGCCACGCAAGACCCGGGGTGCTCAAACGGGCGCTCGCCTCCGGCATCGCCGGCTTCGTCCCCAAGTCCACGCCCGTCTCCGCCCTCGCCACCGTGATCCGAGACATCGCGGCCGGACGCCGCTACGTCGATCCCGACATCGCCGCCACCGCCCTCGCCGCCGACCGTTGCCCCCTCACCCCGCGCGAACTCGACGTGCTCCGCATGACCCGGCAGAACGCACCCATCCAGCACATCGCCCGCACCCTGCACCTCGCAGAAGGGACCGTTCGCAACTACCTCTCCACCGCGATGACCAAGCTCGACGCCCCCTCACGCCACGCCGCAGCGGACATCGCCTGGGAGAACGGCTGGGTGTGACCGGCCCCTTGACGCCGCGGTTGCGCGGGTACGCCGCACCGGCCTCGCCCCTAACCCTGACCATCCAATCTCTGTAGCTGTCTCGATCCGGTCGGCCTGTTGGACGTGCCAGCAGGCTTCGTACGAACAGGGCAGCATGAACGTCGATGTTTACCTTCGGCAGAAATGGGAAGCCGCGATGTTCATCGAGGTTCGCTGCAGGAAGTAACCGCCTCTGGAGGTCTTATGCCGAAGACCTTCCTGACGCCGCGACAGGTCGCGTTAGTTGCGATGATCGGCACTGCGGTTGAAATTTATGACTTCCTGCTTTACGCGTTCATTGCGGCAACGGTTTTTGGTCCTCTCTTCTTTCCCGGTTTCCACCCATGGCTCGGCACCCTGGCCGCCTTCTCCAGTCATGCTGTCGCCTTCTTCATACGGCCACTGGGTGCTGCACTATTCGCCCGCATCGGTGACCGCGTCGGCAGGCGCCCTGCCCTTCTCGGGTCTCTTGCCATGATGGGTGTGGCGACCGTCGGCATCGGGCTGATTCCGACGTACTCGACCATCGGCATAACCGCGCCCCTTCTCTTGGTCGCACTCCGACTGGTGCAAGGGATGGCCGTCGGTGGCGAATATCCGGGAGCGGTGGTGGTTGCCGTCGAGCATGCGCCGCCGCATCGGCGGACTTTATATGGGTCGTTCCCACAAATTGGCTTCCCGTTGGGGATCCTGATCGTCGCGGTGACACTGGTGGTGGTCAACGCTGCCGTGGGCCCGGCGGTATTCGACGTGTGGGGATGGCGAATTCCCTTCTTGTTCAGCGCCCTGCTGGTGATCGTCGGCCTACTGTTCCGTGCCCGCCTGGCGGAGACGCCGGAGTTCGTCGCCGCGGCGAAGGGCCCAAACGTCAGACGAGCCGCCGGCGCCGGCCAGATCCGAAGGCTCCTCAGGGAAGTGCCCAGGCCCGCCGCGATTGGGATCTTGATGGGGATTGGCCCGGCCACCTTCGCCTATGCGTACCTGACGAGCCTACTTGCCTACGTCAAAGTCTACGTACCAACTCTGCCCGTCTCCTGGGTACAACTCGGACTGATGCCGACCGCGACCGTCATAGTCATCGTTGCCATCGCGAGCGCCCATTACGGGGACCGGTGGGGCAGGGAACGGGCAATAATCATTTCCGGCGTTTGGCTGATCTTCTGGGCGGCGCCATCGTACTGGCTGGTCGGCGCATCGTCCTTGCCGGCACTGCTGGCGGCGATGATGGTCGGAGCCGTCCCGTACGGGATCTTCAGCGGGATAGCGCCAGCACTGACGGCAGACCTGTTTCCGGTCAAATTGCGTTACATCGGTGTAGCGGCCAGCATCACCATCGCCGTACTCATCGGCGGCGCACTTTTGCCAATTCCCGCGCTTTCTCTCACCAGCGCGACCAACGGATCCATCGCCCCGATGGTGATCATGATGGTGATAGCCGGCGCTGCCACGACCGTCGGCGGCCTGCTGGCCTACCGGAACCGTGCAATTCGATCACCAGCACCCCGAGTACTCGGCGGTAGTTCGACGCCATGAATCTCGTGACTCCTTGATCGCCATCGCCAAGGGCTCCGCACGTGTCGGTCCACCTCTTGTGGGTAACCCAGGGATGTAACGCCGTCGAGGGGTCTGCTTCCGGGTAAGGGGTGGCGTGGCACATAGGGGGTGAGGACCCATTCGGGATCCGACCGGCGAATTCTTCGAGGCGGTACGCAGGCGTGCGCATGAACCCCTGTTGGAGGGAACGGAGGGCACGATCCTGTTTAGCCTTAGCCTGGATCACCGGACGAACCACTGGTTCGTGGAGATCAGGAACGGGGAGGTCCGGGTGTCGCGGGAGGAACGCGGGGCCGACTGCGTCGTTCGCACCGACCACGCGCTGTTCGACAGGATGGTGACCGGCCGTGAACGCATGCGGCGGGCATGGCTGCGGAACGAGGTCGTGGTTGAGGGTGATCTGATGTTGCTGGCCCGCTTTGAACGCATTTTCCCCGGTCCGCCTTGGGCACGCCATCCGCAGGTCGGCGGTCGGGAACACCGGCCATGAGCGCGGATCTCGTCAGAATTCTGGACGGCGGCACATTCGTGGTGAGCGATTCCAACGGCGACATCGTAGCGTCGCCCACGTTTCCGACTGGTCTCTTCTCGTTCGACACACGATTCCTGTCGACTTGGCAGTTGAGCGTCAACGGCGAACGGCTGCAGGCACTGACCGTTGATGACCTGGAGTACTACGAGACGCGTTACTTCCTGGTCCCCGTCGTCCCGTCGCCCCTTATCGAACCCGAGTTGTCCGTGATCCGCCAACGTTCGATCATCGGCAGCATGCACGAGCGACTGACCGTCCTCAATCATGAGCGGGAGCCGGTCCACGTGTGCATCCGCGTGGATGCCAGCAGCGACTTCGCCGACCTGTTCGAGATCAAGGACGTACGGCGGAAGAAGGGGAGCTACTACACCCGGATCGAGAACGGCTGTCTGCGTCTCGGCTATCAGCGAGGGACGTTCCGCCGCGAGAGCGTCATCACCAGTGACCCGCCCGCCCATGTTGACGAGCGGGGCTTGACCTTCACCGTCCGGCTCGAACCCCACGGTCAGTGGGCCGCCGAGATACGCGTCGAAACCGTGGGACCGGACGGGCGGGACATTCGCATGGCTCTTCAGGGCCGGCCCGGTCGGACGAGGCCACAAATGCGCCATGACCTCGAGGCGTGGCTGCGTCGCGCACCACGGCTCGAGTGCGACAACAAGTCGCTGGCGACGGCATATCAGCGCGGGCTGGTCGATCTTGCCGCGCTACGATTCATGCCGCTGATCGCTGGCGGGGAGAGTGTTCCGGCGGCCGGGCTGCCATGGTTCATGAGCATCTTCGGTCGCGACAGCATCTTCGTGTCTCTGCAGGCGCTGCCGTTCGTGCCGGGCCTCGCCGCCACGACGCTGCAGGTGCTAGGAGCTTTGCAGGGCAGCAGGCTGGACGACTTTCTCGAGGAGGAGCCCGGCAAGATCTTGCACGAGGTGCGGTACGGGGAGACGGTCGCATTCGCAGAGCAGCCACACTCGCCGTACTTCGGGGCCGCTGACGCCACTCCCCTGTTCGTGGTGCTGCTCGACGAGTACGAGCGCTGGACCGGCGACGTCGCCTTGGTGCGGCACCTCGAGCCGGTTGCGCGGGCCGCGCTGGGCTGGATCGACGAGTACGGCGACATCATGGGCAACGGGTACCTGTGGTACCAGCGTCGGAATGAACAGACCGGGCTGGACAACCAGTGTTGGAAGGATTCCTGGGACTCCATCTCCTACCACGACGGGACGTTGCCGGGGCTGCCCCGGGCAACCTGCGAACTGCAGGGCTACGCGTACGACGCAAAGATGCGCGGCGCCCGACTGGCCCGGGAGTTCTGGAACGATCCGGCGTACGCCGACGCGCTCGAAGCACAGGCGGCGGATCTCAAACGCCGGTTCAACCGCGACTACTGGGTGGCGGACCGTGAATTCTATGCGTTGGCCCTCGACACCGACGGCCGGACGGTGGACGCGCTCTCCTCGAACATCGGCCACCTGCTGTGGAGCGGCATCGTCGAGGAGTCCCGCGCCGGCGCGATCGCCGCCCACCTGACCGGACCGGAACTCTTCTCCGGTTGGGGCGTACGGACACTGGCGAAGGGTGAGGGACGATACAACCCGGTCGGCTATCACGTCGGCACGGTCTGGCCATTCGACAACTCGATCACCGCATGGGGGCTCCGGCGCTACGGCTTCGCCGAACAGGCCGGGCGAATCGCGGAAGCGATCATCGATGCGGCGCAGTACTTCAGGGGGCGCCTACCAGAAGCATTCGCCGGCTACGAACGAGAGTTGACCAGATACCCCGTCCAGTACCCCACCGCATGTAGTCCGCAGGCGTGGTCGACGGGCACACCCATGCTGTTGCTCCGGACGATGCTCGGCATGGAGCCGCACGCCGGCCGTCTGGCGACCGATCCGGTGATTCCCGATCGGATCGGCCGAATCACCCTGTGTGGCGTTCGTGGGCGGTGGGGCCGCGCCGACGTCTCGGCGGGCGGACAACCATCGTGAATAGACTGGCAACCGCCCAAATTCGTCTTTGCGTGTGCTCGCTGCTGGAGGTGGCGACGAACTTGCGCCGAGGGCGAGGACGCCGGCGGCGATCCACCACAGGCCGCGGTGCTCGCGCCCGCCCTGCTAGACCAGGCAGGCCCTGCCGATCCCGATCAGCGCGGCGACGATGTGCGCGGATGCTTGATCTGGAGACTTGTCGCGGGCCACGATCGCAGCCGTCACGATTGCGTGTGCTTGGTCGTTCACACAGAGACTCACGCGATGACCCGCCTCTATCTCGGCGGCACGCCGTAGCAGGTCAGCCTCCTACACCACTCCCCGGGACGTGACGGCCATGGGTGCTGCCTCATCGCCGGAAAGCGCTACGCGAGAACGGGTCTGGTGGCTAGGAGTTGTTAGGGAATAGCCGAGAGGTGCCTTGTCGGCGGGTCGGCCGGGGCACCGTGTCTGGTGCCTGGGCCGACCCGCCCTGGTGAGTGGTTACGTCACATGACGTGTATGAAGGTCGCCCAGCCGTGTCCGATCCTGACCGGGTTGGCGAGGCCGGCTCCGCTGTGCGGGTAGTACCAGAGGTTCCCGTTCGCATCGACTCCTAGGACGTCGGCGGCACCGTCACCGCTCCAGTCCGCAGCCATCACGTGCTTGAAGGTCGCCCAGCCGTGTCCGATCCTGACCGGGTTGGCGAGGCCGGCTCCGCTGTGCGGGTAGTACCAGAGGTTCCCGTTCGCATCGACTCCCA
>NZ_JBEOVW010000020.1:75216-125375 GCF_040295705.1 Micromonospora sp. NPDC002717
CCAGGACGTCGGCGGCACCGTCACCGCTCCAGTCCGCAGCCATCACGTGCTTGAAGGTCGCCCAGCCGTGTCCGATCTGCGTGTAGCCAGACAGTTTGTAGCTGTTGTTCGGGTAGTACAGTAGCCTCCCTGAAGAATCGACTCCTAGGACGTCGGCGGCACCGTCACCGCTCCAGTCCGCAGCCATGACGTGCTTGAAGGTCGCCCAGCCGTGTCCGATTCCGACCGGGTTGGCGAGGCCGGCTCCGCTGTGCGGGTAGTACCAGAAGTCACCGTTGGCAGCGACTCCCAGGACATCGGCGACACCGTCACCACTGAAGTCCGAAACCCGTTCGCCGTCAGCCCCGGGCAGGCCGGCGGAAAGGCGGTTCTGGCTCACGGGTGCGATGCCGGTGGGATAGTTGGTGCCGGTCTCCACGGTATTGGGGATTTCGCGGCTGAGCTGAGAATTGCAGTAGACGATATTCCAGTGGAGATGTGGGCCGGTCACGTTTCCGGTAGCGCCGGACGTGCCGATATGCTGCCCCTGCGCCACCAATTGCCCTCTGTTGACGATGGTGGCGCTGAGATGGGCGTACTGAGAGCAACGGTTGTTGCCGTGGTCGATCAAGACGATGATGCCTCCGCCGGTGCTCCACCCCTCGTAGTAGACGGTGCCGGCCGCCGAGGCGACAATCGGGGTGCCTTGCGGCATGGCGAAGTCAACGGCATGCCGATTATAGCCGTCGTTGTGAGAATAGCCGCTTCCGGGCGTCTGGGTAATGGTGTACGCATGTCCAGCCCGGTAAGGTAGCTTGAACGGTGCGCCATTGCCGGCGAGTGCGGACTCCTGAGGAATCAGGATTCCGAGCACGGCGACAAGCGCAGCCAAGCTGACTGCGATATCGCGACGCAAATGGACCTCCTTGTGTCTACGATCGACGCGGAATTTGGAATGTCACCTTGCAGCTGCACGGTCATGAGCCACGGACGTTCGGGCGCGATCTGGCCCAAAGGGTGTCCCAACGGGGCCGAGACTGTCAAGAACGCCAATGGTTCTCTGCGTAATGGCCTGTTGCCCCGCCATGGGCGGCGTCTTGCCAAGCAGCTGATCAGCGAGGCCGAGTTGAGGTCTGCCCGCCCAAGGGGTCCCGGTACTCCAGTCTCGGCTCGGCATCGACGTCGAGCGCGTACCCCCGCCGCGCTGGGAAAGGCTTCCACGTCCAGCCCCGACGGTGGATGCTGCCCGCCAGGTGCACTCTGGACTGCACCGACCGGCTGCTGATCTACCACGAACGACATGCCCTCGCCGTTGTCGGCGAGTACGTCGACCACTTCAACGACCACCGCCCGCACCAAGGACGGCAGCAGCTGAATCCGTCGCCCGCCATCAACCGACTCCCGCCTCGGGGGTTCAGCGCGAGGGCAATGACGACATGCCGCGCTGGATGGCTGACGGGTTCTACGAGGTCTCACACCTTGTGGTCCAGCGGAACGGCTGGCAGCGCTCGTTGTATCCGTCGATGAACGCGCGTTACCTGCGCGGCAGGTTCCCGGCTTCGTCGGCTGGGCTCACACTCCTGCCGCGTACGTGTTCCGTGTGGTTGACGACTACGCCACGGACCAGAGCGCCGCTGCAGAGCGAGCCGATGGCGATGTCCCCGGCGGCGATGATCGCCGCGCCGTCACTCTCTACGGTGAGTGGCGGGAGGGCGGAGGGTGTCGCGGACCAGGCAGGTCCCGGATGGCGCACCCGTCGTTGCGTCGATCGGCCATCGGTCGAACAACCGATGTATCGCAGACTGTCGCTTCCTAGTTTCGTCCCCGGATATTCCGTGAACACATTGAGACCCAGGTGGTGGGCATGGACGGGATCGATAGGCGGACTTTCCTGCGTGTGACGGCGACAGCGGGCGCGGTCGCCGTCGCAGGCGTGACCGTGGGGACTGGGGTGGCGGCCGCGGCCGTGCCCGGGTTCTACAACCCCTTCACGGGGTACCCGATCACCGAGACGTGGGAGGGGCACCTGGCCCGCGGCTCGCTCGGCGGAATCGACTATGGCATGCCCGTCGGCACCCGACTGCCTGCGGCGGGCGGCGGTGTGGTCTACAACGACCCCGACAACGGCACCGGCGGCTACACGGCGGTCATCCACCACGACAACGGCTACAAAACCCAGTACCTGCACCTGTCCGGGTTCGTCGTGGCGAACGGCACCCGGGTCGCGATGGGCGACATCGTCGGGTTGTCCGGCGGCTACCCGGGCGCGCCGGGCTCGGGCTCCTCGACCGGCCCGCACCTGCACTGGCACATGAACGACCCCTCCGGCAGGCGCATCAACCCGTTGGCGTTCCTTGGCGGTGACGCGCCCGCGGGGGACACGCAGGTGTTCGAGACGGCGCACAACTCCGGCTGGCAGCCGCTTCCTGTGGCCTCGATCGTGGCGTCGAAGGTGAGCGCGGTCCTGCGCGCGGACGGCACGAAGATCATCTACTCGGTGCGTGACGGGTACGTGTACGAGGCGGCGAGTAACGCGGGTTGGCGCAACCTGCGCGTGCCCAACCTGGACGGCGTGTCGGCGATTTCGGCGATCGCCGTCGGCAGCGGGGTCGTGCTCTACACGATCCGGTCGGGCGCGTTGTGGGAATGCGCGAGCGGCGACTGGGTTCCGTTCTGCGTTGGGTACAACGGAAGTCCGATCTACGCGGACGCGGTCAGCGCGGTGCTGCGGTCCGACGGCACACGAATCGTCTACACCGTGCGTGACGGCGCGGTGTTCGAGGCGGCAAGCAACGCGGGATGGCGGAACCTGCGGGTGCCCAACCTGGACAGCGTGGCAGTCGTGTCGGCCATCTCCCGCAACGGGATCACGACGCTCTACACGATCCGCGCGGGCGCCTTGTGGGAGGCCTCCAGCGTCGACTGGCGACCGTACGCCGTGGGGTACAACGGAAGTCCCATCTACGCGAATGCGGTCAGCGCGCTCCACCGGCCCGACGGCACGCGGATCGTCTACACGGTGCGCGACGGCGCGGTGTTCGAGGCGGCAAGCAACGCAGGATGGCGAAACCTGCGGGTGCCCAACCTGGGCGGAGTCGCTGCCGTCTCCGCCATCTACGCCAGCGGCACGGAAATCCTCTACACCCGGTGACACCGAGACGAGCGGGACACACCATGAATCGTTTGCCGAACGCGCTACCGCGGCGCGTTGGTCTGCTGGCCCTGGCAGGGCTCATCGCCATATCCGGGCTCGGCTTCCCCGGTGAGGCACGCGCCGCCGACAACTCCAGAACCGCGTGGGACTTCTTCGTCGGCAAGGGACTCACCGCGGAACAGACCGCGGGCATTCTGGGCAACCTAGCGCAGGAGTCCAACATCAACCCGCTGGCGCAGGAGCCCGGCGGTCCTGGCCGCGGGATCGCGCAGTGGAGCACCGGCGGCCGCTGGGACACGACCGCGAACGCAAACGCGACCTGGTACGCGGCGGTGACCGGCCAGAACGTGTGGAGCCTGAACGCGCAGCTCGGCTTCATCTGGTGGGAGCTGACGAACATCTCGGGCTACGGGCTGGCGCAGTTGCGGGCGTCGAGCACGATTGCCGACGCGACCGTCGCGTTCCAGGACCTTTACGAGCGCTGCGGAACCTGTCACGAGTCAACGCGGATTAGCTACGCGACGAACTACTACAACCAGTACGCGGGCACGACCCCGCCCGCGTCGAACACGCAGGTGTACGAGACAGCGGACAACTCCGGCTGGCAGCCGCTTCCGGTGGCCTCGATCGTGGCATCGAAGGTGAGCGCGGTCCAGCGCGCGGACGGCACGAAGATCATCTACTCGGTGCGTGACGGGTACGTGTACGAGGCGGCGAGCAACGCCGGGTGGCGGAACCTGCGGGTGCCGAACCTCGACAACGTCTCAGCCGTGTCGGCGATCGCCTTCAACGGCGGGACCGTCCTCTACACGATCCGCGCGGGCGCGGTGTGGGAGTCGTCCAGCGTCGACTGGCGGCCGTACGCGGTGGGATACAACGGAAGCCCGATCTACGCGGACGCGGTTAGCGCGGTGCTGCGGGCCGACGGCACGCGGATCGTCTACACGATGCGGGACGGCTACGTGTACGAGGCCGGTAGCAACGCCGGCTGGCGAAACCTGCGGGTGCCCACGTTGAGTGGTGTGTCGGCGCTGTCGGCCATTCCCTACAACGGCGGCACGGTGCTGTACACGATCCGCGCCGGCGCGGTGTGGGAGGCCGGAAGCGGCAACTGGACGCCGTACGCCGTGGGATACAACGGTAGCCCCATCTACGGGAGCGGTCTGTCCGCCATCTCGTTGGCGGACGGCACGAGAATCGTCTACACGGTCAACAACGGCCGCGTGCACGAGGCGGCGAGCAACGCGGGCTGGCGGAATCTGCAGGTGCCCAACCTGTCCGGGGTCAACTCCGTCTCCGCCGTCAACGCGGGAGGCACCAAGGTCCTCTACACCCGCTGACGCCGGACGGCACACCTCAGTGACGGGGGTGCCTCCGGCAAGCGGCCCGGCGTTCCGCGAAGGCGGCATCCCTGGACCAGCATGGAACCCCTGCCGGACAGGGGCCAGGCCGGATGTCATGCCGATGCCGGACCGGCCAGGGCGACAGGGCCGCCCGTCCCCACCCCGACAGGGGGCCGGGCGGCCCATCGCGCGGTGCGGCGGTCAGTCCGTGGCCAGCACCAGCGCCTTGTGCCACGCGCTCGGTCGGCGACGCGGCGCCGGAAACTCCATGATGTCCCCCTCGGCGATGCGTCCTGCCTCGTGGTCGAAGCCGTAGTGGCGGAGCCCCCAGACGATGAAGGCGGTGTCGAAGGGGCCCAGACGGTGCCGACGTGGTAGCCGAGGGGATTGAGCGCCTCCCCCTGCGCGAGAGTGCGTTCGCCCCAGCCGGGGAGCCATTCGGAAGCCGCTGGGCCGATCTCGTAACCACCGGGGTGCAGAACGTCAGGACTGGTAGGCGGGCGTCCAGCCACGGTCCTCGGGCCGCTGTCGCACCGCCGGGCGCGAACTGCGGTTCTCGTGCAGCGCGAGCAGGACCACCGAGGTCAGTACCAGCATCAGGCCGGTCCACTGGCTCGTATCGAGTTGCCCGTCGAGCAGGGTGAGTCCGACCACGGCGGCCGTCAGCGGGAAGGCCAGTTCGGCCAGGGCCGCGCTCGACGCGGGCGTGTGCCGGAGGGCGTGGTAGTACAGCGACAGGGCGAGCAGGCCCGGTACGGCCGCGAGCAGCACCAGCCGCGGTACCAGCTCCACCGGAACCGTGACCGGCGTGCGGGTCGCCGCGGCGAAGGTGGCGAGGGTGACCAGTCCGACGGTGAACCGAAGCGTGGTGACATGCAGGAAGGACAGTTCGGCGCTGACCATCCGGCCGAGGACGGTGCCGGCTGCCCAGAGCGCCGCGGCCCCGGTGGCCAGCCCGGCCGCAGCGAGGCTGCGGGGGTGCATCCCCAGCGGGTCGGGGAACGCCAACAGCCAGGCGCCGACGACCGCAGGCACCGCGAAGAGGGGGAACCGCCGGTTCACCCGTTCCCCGAGCAGCGCGGCGGCCAGGACGATCGCCAGCGCTGGTTGCAGCTTCTGCAACACCTGCGGGGTGATCGGGTCGCCCAGCCGGAACGCGGCGGTGAACAGCGTCGTGGCCAGCGCCGAGGAGCCGGCTCCGATCACCAGCACGGCCAGCTTCGTCCGCACGGAGCAGCGGGCGAGGGTTCGTACGGCCGGGATCAGCCAGGGCGACACCAGGATCACGAGGACGACGTGTTCGGCCAGGACCACACTCAGCGCCGGAAGCTGCTGGGAGAGCGGTTCCCGCAGCAGGCCGGAGAAGCCCCAGAGGCTGGCGGCGACGGCGACCAGCCAGGTGCGGTCGCTGGAGGCACGGCGGGCGATCGGGATCATCGTGTCCTTCCCGGGGCGGTGGGGCACCGACCTGTGGGCCGGTGTCGCTTTGATCAGTGCCGGGCGGCGGATGAGGTCGGCCGATCGGCGGCCGGGCCCGGTGACCCGGCCCACGCACGGGTCGCCCCGCCCAGGCGGTCGATCCCGAGCGAGAGCAGGTGGGCGACGGTGTCCACGTCCCGCCGCAGCCCAGGCGCGGTCACCGGGAGATCGTGGTAGCCGTCGGCGAGGAACCGGCGGCGAGAGTCAGGGCCGAGGAAAGGCCGGAACTCGCCGGGATCGGTGAGTGTCACCATGGTGGTCCCGGTGCCGTCGGCATCCGAGACGATGGACCGTGGGTGGGATCCGCCCGCCGTCAGCGCCGCGTCGAAGTCCGAAGGCTGCGCGCCGGCAAGATCGGCCATGGCGACGGCCAACCGCGCGTCGGGGAGCGCCTCCCCGGCGACGATGAGCGCGGCGAGGACCTCCCGGTTCAGGTCCGGCCCGCAGGTGGTGCCGGCGACCACGGCGCCGGCGGCCAACGCCGCGCCGACCACCTCCGGGTCGGTCGCGGCGACGACGACGGCACGCACCCGACGGGCCCGCGTCAGCCTGCCGACGACGTCGAGCAACATCGCCCGGGCCAGTGCGCTCCGTTCGGAGACGTCGAGGCCAACGCATCTGGTCTTGGCCGCTGCGAAGGGTTTTGCCGGTACGACCACCACCCACGAGCCGTCCGTCATGCGTCGGGTTCCATCCTGGTCAACCGGCCGTACAGCTCGGGTCGCCGGTCGCGGAGGAAGGGGCGTCGACGGCGGGAGAGGTCAACGAGGCTCAGGTCCACCTCGGCCACCGCCACGTCGTCGCGGTCGTCGGCGGTCTGGGCGAGCACGTCACCGTTAGGCCCGTACACCGCGCTGAGCCCGAAGTAGTCCTTCACGCCCTCCGTGCCGACCCGGTTGGCGCAGATCACGAAGAGCCCGTTGAACACGGCGTGAGCGCGCAACTCCAGCTGGAACACCTCACGCATCGGGGCGCTCGCCGAGGCGACCGGGACGCAGAGCACCGACCCGCCGCGCAGGGCGACGATGCGGCTCAGCTCGGGGAAGTGCCGCTCGTAGCAGATGATGGTGCCGACTCCGGTCTCACCGGTCTGGACCACTTCCGGCTCGGCGCCGCCCGGTTGGAAGTAGAACTTCTCCGGGAAGCCGTTGGAGAACGGCAGGTGCGACTTGCGGTACACCGACTTGAGTTCGCCGTCGACGTAGGTGCAGGCGGTGTTGTGGTACACCCCCGGCACCTGCCCCGCCTCGAAGATCGACGAGACGACGGTCATCCGGTGCCGCTTCGACCGCTCGGCCGCCATCCGGTTGGACGGCCCGTCGAGTTCCTCGGCGTACTGGAAGTAGTCGAGGTCGGGCTCCGGCTGGACGAACGGCACCGCGAACAGCTCCGGCAGTAGCAGGATCCGAGCGCCCTGGGCGGCCGCGTCGTCGATCAGGTCGGCGGCCCGGCCGATCGTCTCGGCCCGGTCGTCGGTGGCGCGAAGTTGCAGGGCGGCGAGTCTCACGCGGGGACCTTTCCGACAGCCGGGGCCAGGCCGGTCAGAGCCAGCCCGGAACGGGTCTTGTACCGCTTGTTCACGCTGATCAGTACTGCGGTCAGGGGTTCCAGTTGCCGGGCCAGGCGCAGCCGGCCGGCGTCGAGGGCGCGGCCGCCTGTCACGTCGGCCGCGAGGGCCATCACCCGTTCCTTGGCGGCGATGTCGTCACCGCAGACCAGGACGTCCTCGTGGCTCAGGTCCGCCTCCGGGTTGAGCAGGAGGGGGGCGGCCAGGTGGTGGAATGCCCCGACCACGGTGGCCGAGGGGACGAGTTCGGCGGCCTCCTCGGCAGCGCTTCCGGCCAGGACGTTGCGGCCGTACGGCCCGAAGCGGTCGAAGCTCAGCGGGTTGACGCAGCTGATGACGATCTTGCCGGCCATCGCACGCGCCAGGCTGGTCACCAGTTGGGCGTGTCCGTCGTACGGCACGGCGAGCAGCACGATGCCGGCGCTCTCCGCAGCCGCCAGGTTCGCCGCACCGGTGATCCGGGCAACGCCGGCCTGCTGGGTCAGCTCCTCGGCGGCGGCCGTGGCCCGCTCGGCGTCACGTGATCCGAGGACGACCTCGTGTCCGGCGAGCGCCAGGCGGTAGCCCAGCCCCCGGCCTTGTGGGCCGGTGCCACCGACCACGGCGATGCGGGTGGGAAGGTTTTCTGTCATCGGGTCACCCCTTCGCGGCCTGGGCGAGCCGGGTGAGGGTCTGTTCCTTGTCACCCAGCGTGGAGATGATCGGGCAGCGCACCCCGGCCTCGTGGTACGACTGCAGCTTCTGGAAGGCGTCGTCGGTGGAGCCGCAGGCGGTGACGTTCTGCACCAGGCTGTTGGGGACCAACTGCATCGCCCGCTTGATGTCCTCCGGCGTGGCGGGCCAGCCGGCGATCTCCTGCAACCGGTCGACGAGTTCGCGCTCCACCCCGCAGTGCTCGGCGATGTGCGGCTGCTGGCAGAGGTAGAGGGTGAGGAAGGCCTTGCACGCGTCGATGGCCTCCTGCGGGTCGTCGTCGTTGACGCTGCACGCCACGATCTGGGTCAGGTCGATGCCGTCGCGGCCGTCGGTCCGCTTGGCCACCCCCCGCTCGATCGCCTCACGGGCGCCGACCATGTACGACGGGGGAAGCAGGAAGTCCATGTGTACGCCGTCGCTGATCTCGCCGGCGAGTTCGAGCATCCGCGGGCCTACCGCACCGATGTAGATCGGGATGTCGACCGGCTTGTTCTCGCGGTACATGCTGTCGAAGCGCACGTCCTTCATCTGCACGAACTCGCCGTCGAAGGAGACGAGTTCGTTGCGGAAGAAGGCCTGCAGAACGGTGATGTACTCGCGCATCGACTTGATCGGCTTGGCCAAGGGCTGGCCGACCTTCGTCGCCAGCGGCTCCCACCAGGCGCCGATGCCCAGGATCGCCCGGCCCGGCGCCACCTCGTCCAGGGTCTTGAAGGTGACCGCCATCAGGGCCGCGTTGCGGCTCTTGTTGTTGACCACACCGGTGCCGATCTTCACGTTCTTCGTCTTGCTCGCGATGATCGCCGCCGGGACGATGCCATCGCGCGCGAGTCGTCCCTCGGCGACCCACACGGACTCGAACCCGTTCTGGTCGGCGAACTCGGCCTGCCAGTAGGTCTGCTCCAGGCTGAGTCGCTCGCCGACATGGATACCCAGGGGAAGTTTCATCACTGTGTCAGCTCCGCTCGGTACGTGGTGGAGGGTGGGAATCGGTAGGTCAGGAGAGGCGCGGCGCGGCGCGGGTCAGGAAGGTTCCCCGGCCGGGGGTGTCGTGCCGGAGGCCGGCCGCGTCGACCAGGTGCTCACCCCGGGAGAACACGTGTACCGGCTTGCCGGTCACCCGCATGCCCTCGTAGATGTTGTAGTCGGTGCGCATGTGCGAACCCGCCGCCGTGATCACGTGATCGGCCGCCGGATCCCAGACCACCAGGTCGGCGTCCGCCCCGACGGCGACGATCCCCTTGGCTGGGAAG
Source organism: Micromonospora sp. NPDC002717 (assembly GCF_040295705.1). Classification (NCBI taxonomy): domain Bacteria; kingdom Bacillati; phylum Actinomycetota; class Actinomycetes; order Micromonosporales; family Micromonosporaceae; genus Micromonospora; species Micromonospora sp. NPDC002717. Next base: position 84,688 of record NZ_JBEOVW010000020.1, read on the forward strand.
AGGCCGAACAGCTTGGCCGGCCGGGTGGCGACCAGGTCCACGAAGCGGCACGGGTCGATCAGCTCGCCGGCCACCCCGGCCTGCCAGAGGACCATCAGCCGGTCCTCGATGCCCGGGACGCCGTTGGGCACCTTCGGGAAGTAGCCGGGGCTGCGCATCTTCTGCGGCGGCAGGTCGTCGGGCTGGTGCAGGCAGAAGCCGGCGTGGTCGGTGGCGACGGTGGACAGGGCGCCGGTGGCGAGCATCCGCCACAGGCCGTCCTGGTTGCTGCGTTCCCGGATCGGCGGCGAGCAGACGTACGCGGCGGCGTGCTCGCCGAGGTCCGCGTAGTCCTCGTAGGCGACGACCAGGTACTGGGGGCAGGTCTCGCCCCACACCCGCGACCCGGCCGCCCGGGCCCGGCTGATCTCGTCGGCCGCCGCCGCGCTGGAGACGTGCACCACGTACAGCGGTGTACCGATGGTGTCGGCGAGCACGACCGCCCGGTGCACCGCCTCGGCCTCGGACTCGTGCCCGTGTGCCCGCAGGTGGAAGCTCTCGGCTGTCTGGCCGCTGTCCACCAGGCGCCGAACCTCCCGGGCGACCATGTGTCCGTTCTCGGCGTGCACCATGGGCAGTACGCCGAGCTCGCGCGCCAGCTCGAAGCCGTCGAGCAGCTCGTTGTCCTCTACCATCTGGCCCGGGTAGGCCATGAAGAACTTCCAGCTGGTGGCGCCCTCGGTGACCAGCCGACGCAGGTCGTCGAGGACGTCCGGCTGGGCGGCGCGGGGCGGGACGATGGCGTGCAGGCCGACGTCGATCACTGCCTTGGCCGCCGCCGCGTCCCGCCGGCGCAGGTAGGTGTCGTACAGCGACCGGTCCGGTTCCTTCTTGACGAAGTCGAGGACGGTGGTCGTGCCGCCGCACGCCGCCGCGACGGTCCCGGTGTGGAAGTCGTCGGCGGTGTGGGTACTGAATCCGTCGACCGGGTACTCCAGGTGTGTGTGCGCGTCGATGCCACCGGGCATGACCAGCTTCCCGGTCGCGTCGACGACGTGGTCGGCGGTCCAGTCCGTCCCGGCGCCGAGGGCGACGATCCGGCCGTCACGCACCAGCACATCGGCGCGGACCGCCGCATCGGCGTTGACGACCGTGCCGTTGGCGATCAACGTCGTTGGCATCTCGTACCTCTCCTCCCCGGCGGGCTTCCACCCGTCGCGCCGTTCGTCAGCCCTGGTAGTGCTCGTCGGCGAGGGACAGGACCTCGTCGAGGACGCCGAGCGCGAGATCGATCTCCTCGACGTTGATCACCAGCGGCGGGGTCAGCCGCAGGACGTTGAAGTTGGCGGTCAGGTAGACGCCCTGCTGCATCGCGGCCTTGAGTAGGCGGCTGACCGGGGCCGCCGCCGGGCCCTTGGCGTTGAACGGGACGAGCGGCTCCCGGGTGTCGCGGTTGCGCACCAGCTCCACGCCGTAGAACAGACCCCGGCCACGGATGTCGCCGATGCTCGGGTGGCTCTCCGCCAGCTTGGCCAGGCCGGCCCCGAGCCGCTCCCCCATTGCCCGCGCGTTCTCCACCACGCCCTCGTCCTGCATGATCCGCAGGGAGGCCACGCCGGAGGCGCAGGCGAGCGGGTGCCCGGCGTAGGTCAGACCGCCCCAGAACATGTGGTCGCGCAGCCAGTCGGAGATCCGGGCGGAGACCGTCATGGCCCCGAGGGGTACGTAGCCGGAGTTCAGCCCCTTGGCGGTGGTGAGAATGTCGGGCACGACATCCCAGTGGTCGCAGGCGAACCACTCACCGGTACGGCCGAAGCCCGCCATCACCTCGTCGAAGATGAGCAGGATGCCGTGCCGGTCGCAGACCTCCCGCAGCGACCGCAGGTATCCGTCCGGCGGGTAGAGCAGGCCGTTCGTGCCGGTGACCGGTTCGATGATCACTGCGGCGACCGTCTCCGGGTTCTCGTACTGGAGGATCTCCTCCAGGTGCGGCCCCCCGGAGCAGACCGGGCACGGGTCGGGGTGCCCGGCCGGGCACCGGTAGGTGTAGGGGTCGAGCATGCGCACCACACCGGTCATCCCCGGCTCGGCCGCCCATCGGCGCGGGTCGCCGGTCAGCGACATCGCGCCCGCCGTGGCGCCGTGGTACGAGCGGTAGCGGGCGATGATCTTCTGCCGGCCGGTGACATGCCGGGCCAGTCGGATGGCGTTCTCGTTGGCTGCCGCTCCGCCGGTGGTGAAGAAGCTCATCTTCAGGTCGCCGGGGGTCAGTTCGGCCATCAGCTCGGCCAGCTCCGCCCGGGAGCGCTCGGCGAAGCCGGGTCCGATGTAGCAGAGTTGCTCGGCCTGGGCGCGGATGGCCTCGACCAGTCGGGGGTGCTGGTGACCCAGGTTCAGGTTGACCAGTTGTGACTGGAAGTCGAGGTAGCGGCGGCCGTCGTAGTCCCAGAACCACGATCCGGATCCGCCGGCCACGGGGATGGGGTCGAGCGCGCCCTGCACCGACCAGGAGTGGATGACGTACTCCCTGTCGATTTCTTTGACCCGCTGGCTGGTCCAGGTGTCGGTGTCGGTGATCGTCATCGGCTGGCCTCCGTCCCGTCCGGCTGGGTCAGTTGCTCTTCAGCTCGGCGCCGAAGGCGGCGAGCCGGGCCAGCGGGCGTCCGGCGTTCGACGCGGCGCAGACCACGAAGATCTCCCGGGGCCGCGGCACGTCGGCTACCTGGAGGGTCACCGTCTGGTGGTGCGAGCGGGTCTTGGCATCCAGCTTGTGCTTGAGCGGAATGTCGATGGGGCTGCCGGGCAGGCCGACCTTCTCGGCGGCGGGCAGCAGCTCGGTGCCGCCGGCCACGCTGCGGAAGACGTTGCCGAAGCGGAGGTTGTGAATCAGCGCCGAGCCGTGCTCGATCTCGCCGTCGATGCCGACGAGCGCCGCCTTGCCGAACGCCTCGACCTCCTCGCCGAGCAGTTCCACGCAGGCGGGGCCGACCAGGTTGCCGATCTCCTCACCGATCTCGTCGGCGAGGGTGACCAGGTCCTGGACGTACTCGCTGGGGTAGGGATTCTCGATGACCACGCCGGCGAAGGCGACCCGGTGCGCCGGCTGCACCTCCCTGCCGTTCTCCAGCCGCGTCTCTTCGAGGTGACGGATCAGCTTGCGAACACGGATGCTCACGATCACTCCTTAGTGGTTCATTGGATGAACCGTCGGTCCATATCTTGGTTCTGCGGGAAGAGCGAAGTCAATAGCCTTCAAGGACAGATCCCCGTGCCCGGAGTACCCGCGCGTCGCCCGATCCCCGCAGGTCACGAAGGACGCCGCCCCCTTACCGGCGAGACGGGCCCCCGGCTCAGCTCACGGCCGGTCCGTCAATGGACGTAGAGGTCAGTCCGCCGGTCGGCCACTGGCTGGTTGAACGGGTTGTGCAACCGTTCGGCACGCGAGCCGATCAGGTCCACCTCCGCCAGCACGAGTTCCTCCCGGTCCGGGCTCGCCGGGCCGGCGAGCGGCCAACCGTCGGGTCCCACGAGGACGGACCGGCCGACGAACGTCTGCCCCCGCTCGACTCCGATCCGGCTGACCCCGGCGACGTAGCACTGGTTGGAGTGCGCCCCGGTCATGCACATGAGGTTCGCCATGGCTGGGGCAGCCTCGGGCTGCCCGGGCACCGGCACCCAGTTCGACGGCAACACCACCAGGTCGGCACCCTGCAACGCCGCGCTGCGGAACGTCTCGGGGAACCAGGCGTCGTAGCAGATCCCGATCCCGATCCGGCCCAGCGGCGTGTCGAAGACCGGGAAGCCGTCCCCGTTACGGTCGTAGATCTCCTTCTCGTCGTTCCACAGATGGGCCTTGCGGAAGGTTCCGACATGGCCGGTAGGGCCAAGCAGCACTGCCGCGTTGAAGACCCGGTCCCCGTCCCGCTCGGTGACCCCACCCACGATCCACACGTCCAGCTCGGCGGCGAGCCGCGCCCAGGCGGCGACCGTAGGGCCGTCCGGCACCGACTGGGCATGCTGCGCGGCCTCCGCCCGGTCGGCGAAGACGTATCCCGCCGAGGCCGCCTCGGGCAACACCACGAGCCGGGCCCCACGGCCCGCCGCCTCCCGGATCCAGTACGAGGTCTTGGCGATGTTCACCGGGATGTCACCGAAGACCGGCTCCAGTTGGACCCCGGCGAGCAGGAACCTGGTCACCATGACGCCCGTACCGCCGCATACTTGATGTTCAGGTACTCGTCGATGCCGGCCTTGCCGCCCTCGCGCCCGAGACCGGACTGCTTGACTCCGCCGAACGGTGCCGCCGGGTTGGAGATGATGCCCTGGTTGAGCCCCACCATCCCGCTCTCGAGGCGCTCGGTCACCCGCAGGCCACGGCCGAGGTTCTCCGTGAAGACATACGCGGCGAGGCCATACTCCGAGGCGTTGGCCCTGCCGACCGCCTCGTCCTCGTCGTCGAAGACCACGACCGGAGCCACCGGCCCGAAGATTTCCTCCCGGACGCACCGGGCGCCGTCGGGCACTCCAGACAGGACAGTCGGCGCGAAGAAGTGGCCCTCCCCGGCGATCGGTCCGCCGCCGGTGACGACGCTCGCCCCCGCCTGCGTCGCATCGGTGACCAACTGAGCAACCGACGCCACCGCGGCCTGGTCGATGAGCGGCCCTACCTCGGTCGAGGGGTCCAGCCCGTGACCGACGCGCAGCCCATGCAGCCGCTCGGCCAGCGCGCCGACGAACCGCTGCGCCACCGACCGCTGCACGTAGAACCGGTTCGCGGCGGTGCACGCCTCACCGACGTTGCGCATCTTCGCCTGCACGGCCCCCTCGACCGCCAGCTCCAGGTCGGCGTCGTCGAAAACGATGAACGGCGCGTTCCCGCCCAGCTCCATCGACGTGCGCAGCACCCGCTGCGCGGACTGGGCGAGCAGCGTCCGACCGACCGGGGTCGAGCCGGTGAACGACAGCTTGCGCAACCGGTCGTCGGCGAGCAGCGCCGAGGTGACCCGGCCGGACTGCGAGGTGGTGAGCACGTTGACCACGCCACGCGGCAGGCCGGCCCGCTCCAGGATCTCCACCAGCGCCAGCATCGACAGCGGGGTCTGCTTGGCCGGCTTGACCACGACGGTGCAGCCGGCCGCCAGGGCGGGACCGATCTTGCGGGTGCCCATCGCCATCGGGAAGTTCCACGGGGTCACCAGTAGACAGGGGCCGACCGGCTGCCGCAGGACGACGACGCGCGAGTTCCCGGCCGGTGCCGTGAGGTAGCCCCCGTCGATCCGGACCGCCTCCTCGGCGAACCAGCGGAGAAACTCCGCGGCGTAGGTAACCTCGGCCTGGGACTCCGCGAACGCCTTGCCCATCTCCAGGGTCATCATCCGGGCCAGGTCGTCCCGGCGTTCGATGACCAGGTCGAATGCCCGGCGCAGCACCTCTCCCCGTTCTCGGGGCGAGGTGGCGGCCCAGCCGGACTGGGCACGAGCGGCGGCGGCCAGGGCGTCCAGCCCGTCGGCGACCGAGGCGTCCGCCACCTCGGCGATCGTCGACCCCGTCGCCGGGTCCTCCACGGCCAGGACGGCACCGTCCCGGCCCGCGCGCCACTCGCCGTCGACGTACAGGCCCTTGGGGGTCTTGTCGACCACGGTCATCGCCGCCGCCAACGCCTCGGCTGGTACGGCCATTGCTTCCTCCTTCACCGCAGGCCTCGCCACGGGCGAGCCGGTACGGTCGGCGGGTGCCTAGCGTCCGGCAAAGGCACTCGGGATATCGATGTCAGCGTTGCTGAGCAGGTCGGTGAGCTGTCGTGCGGCCTTGATCACCGACTCCGCCATGATGTCGATGCGGTCGCGGGTGATCCGGTAGGTGGGCCCGCCGATCCAGACCGCGTACGGCGTCGTCCCTCGCAGGCGCACCGGTGCGGCGACCGACGCCGCACCGACCTCCAGCTCGTCGTACGCGAAGGCGAACCCCCGGTTCCGAACCGCCTCCAGCGAGCCCATGAAGGACTCCAGGTCCCCCACCTCCGGCGGGGCGTGCTCGGCGAACTCCTCGGTGAAGTCGGCCCGCACCGAATCCGGGTTCAGCGCCGCCAGCAGCACCTTCCCGGTGGAGGTCGCCCACACCGGCTGGGTACGGGGTACCGGCTTGAGCGTCTGCCCGATCAGCGACGGCCCCGGCACCTGGGCGACGACCATCACCTTCGGTGGAAGCAGCACGTCGAAGCCCGCGGTCTCCCTGGTCTCCTCGGCCAGGTTCCGCAGCACCTCCCGCATGTGGCCGTACGCGCCGCCGCCGTCGAGCAGGCCGCCCACGATGGAGAGCAGTCCGAGCGACACACGGTAGCGACGGGTCACCGGATCGAGGGTGAGCCAACTCTCCCGCTCCAACACGGTGAGCACCCGGTAGCAGGTGGCCTTGGGGATACCCGCCTCCCGGGCCACCTCGCTGAGTCCGACACCCTCGGGGTGAGCCGCCACGGCCCGCAGGAGCCAGATCGTACGTCGCACCAGCCCCGCCTCACTGGGCGCCATTGCTACCTCCATCAATTGCATCGGCCTTGGTATACGGCCCATATCTTGGCAGGCGTCATTGGCTGCGGACGTGTGCCGAACGGCGGGCGCCGCCCGGCACACGCCGCTCGCCTACTTCCCGCCTTCCGTAATCGTCACGGTCTGCGGTTTGTAGGAGTTGCCGCTGACGTCGAACCCGTCGGCCTTGAGTTCGTCGTTCGCGCGCTGCGACAGGTCGGTGCGGAACGCGTCCTTGTCCGGCACGTTCTTCAGCACGCCGCCACCGATCGCGATCTTGATCGTCTGGTCCCAGGCCGCCTGGTCCATCATCCCCACGCCGTTGGTCGCGGGCCAGATCAGCTTGTTGATCTCGTTGAGCATCCAGGTCTGGTGTCCCTGCCCCAGCGCGCTGCCGTTGTCGAGCACGATGTCGACGCAGCCGGCCAGGTCGTCGCGGCAGTAGCCCCAGCCGCGGTAGGACGCCTTCAGGAACTTCACCGCCGTGTCCTGGTTGGTCTGCTCCCCCAGCCAGTCACCACGGGCGTAGATGCCGTCCTCCAGGCTGGTGTAGCCGGCGTCCTGGAGACTGATCACCGAGAAGTCGGACGGCTGGTAGAGCTTGCCCGTCTTCGGGTTCTTGGTCTCCAGCAGTTGGGCGTACTCGTTGTAGGTCTTGGCCTGACCGGCGTCGATCTCCCGACGGAGCAGCAGCGACATGTCGAATGGTTGCTGGATGATCTCCGTGTCGCGGCTCGGGTCGACACCGGCGTCCTTCATCGCTGCGAACAGCACGAGCTCGTTGCCGTAACCCCAGCTCCCGACCTTCTTACCCTTCAGGTCGGTCAGCGCCTTGATGCCGGAGTCGGCCCAGGCGACCTGGAGATAGGCGCCGCGCTGGAACACCTGGCCGATGTTCACCAGATTCGCGCCCTGCTCCCGGGTCACCATCGTCTTGGTGACGTGGCTGACCGCGAACTCGGCGTTGCCGGCGGAGAGCACCTGCTGAGGAACGATGTTGACGCCGCCCTCCTGGATGGTGACGTCGAGACACTCCTCGGCGTAGTAACCCTTCTCCTTGGCCGCGTAGTAGCCGGCGAACTGGGCCTGGGCGACCCACTGGAGCACCACCCGGACCTTGGTGGTCGACTCGCAGTTCTTGGCGGCCTCAGCCGCGGACTCGCTCTGGGTGTCGGACATGCCACCGCACGCCGAGGCGGCGAGCAGGACGGCGGTGAGGGCAGTGGCGATTGTGGCGGGGCGACCCTTCCGCGGGGTCCGCCATAGTTGCAGGGCCATTCTGACTCCAACAGATCGTGGTGGCCCGTGGCTCACGAGTCGCTGTCGTGCAGGGACTCGTGCCAGGGCATCAGGAGGCGTTCCAACAGAGACGTGGCACCGAACAGCAGCAGGCCGAGCGCGCTGGCCACGGCGATCCCCGCCCAGGCGAACTCAAAGCGGGGCAGGGCCGCCTGATAGGCGATGTACACCCCGAGAGCGTTGCTCGGTCCTCCGAAGTACTCGGTCACGATCACGCCGATCACGGCGAGCGTGCTGCCGAGCTTGAGCGCGTTGAACAGGTACGGCAACGCGTTGGGCAACCGCAGCATGAGCGCCACCTGTCGTGGCTGCGCCGCGAGCGATTGCATGATCTCCAGGTGCAGGGGTGAGACCTGGAGAAGTCCCCTGGTGGTGTTGACCAGGACCGGGAAGAAGACCATCACCGCGGCCACGCCGGCCTTCGACATCGGGTTGGTGACCCCGAACCAGTTGTTGAAGATCGGCGCGAGGGCCACGATCGGGGCGCAGTTGATGACGACGGCCGCGGTCAGCACCGGCGCGGACACTCCCGGGAACCGGCTGAGCGCCAACGCCACCATGACCCCCGCTACCGCGCCGAGGACCAAACCGAGGAGCACCTCCTGCACGGTGACCACCGACGCCGACATGATCGTGCCGAACTCGGCCTGGAACGCCGACGAGATGTCGGCCGGCGCCGGGACGATGAACGACGGAACGTCGAAGACGGTCACCAGCAGCTGCCACGAGCCAATGATCACCAGCGCGGTGAGGACGACCGGGAGGAACCGGCCGATCGCCGACCGGGCACCGACGCCGGGCACGGTGTCCCGCGCGAGCCGCGTCGTGCTCATCGGGCCGCCTGCTCGGCCGGGACGCCGTGCAGCGCCGTACGCACCTCGGTGACCTTGGCGAAGAACGCCTCGGTGGTCCGGGTCGCCGCCGTACGCGGGTATGGCAGGTCGACGTCGATGCTGGCGGCGATGCGTCCGGGACGCGCGGACATCACGACGATCCGCGACGACAGGAACACCGCCTCGGAGATGCTGTGCGTGACGAACACGACGGTGGTCTGGGTGTCCGACCAGATCCGCAGCAGCTCGCCCTGCAACCGCTCGCGGTTCATCTCGTCGAGCGCGCCGAGCGGCTCGTCCATGAACAGAATCTCCGGGTCCGCCGACAGCGCGCGGGCGATCGCCACCCGCTGCTGCATGCCGCCGGAGAGCTGCCAGGGAAAGTGCCGGGAGAAGTCGGAGAGGCGGACCAGTTCCAGCATCTCGTGGGCCTTGGCCCGCCGGGTCTGCTTGTCCACCCCGGCCACCTGCAACGGCAGCTCGACGTTGCGCTGCACGGTACGCCACTCGAAGAGGCCGGCCTGCTGGAAGACCATGCCGTAGTCCCGGTCCGTCCGTGCCGCGCCCGGCGTCTTGCCGTTCAGCGACACCGTGCCGCTGGTCGGCTCGGTCAGGTCGGCCAGGACCCGCAGCAGAGTGCTCTTGCCGCAGCCGCTCGGGCCCAACAGGGACACGAACTCGCCCCGCTTGATCGACAGGTCGATGTCCTCAAGTGCCGTCACCGTACGGTTTCCGCCGGTGAACTGCTTGTTGACTCCTCGCACGGAAATGATCGCGGCCTCAGACATCAGCGTCTCTCCAGGTGTTGTTGAGGCGGAAGGAATGTTCATCGGGTGTGCCGGTGCCGGAGCGCCACGCGCTCGATGAGTGCCAGGGACTGCACGAACACGATGCCGGCCGCCGCCGCAACCAGGACGGCCGCGTACAACTTCTCCGGCCCGTTCGAGTAGTAGTAGGCGAAGGTGAGGATCGCCCGGCCGATGCCCCGGCCGGTGCCCGCGGAAAGCTCGCCCACGATCGCGCCCACCACGCTCGCGGTGGCGGCCAGCCGGAGCCCGGCGAACACGAAGGGCAGTGCTGCCGGGATCCGCAGCCACCCCAGCACCTGCCAGCGGCCCGCGCCTACGCTGCGCATGAACTCCAACTGGACCTTCGGCGGTGACTTCAGGCCTCGTAGGGCGTTGATGGTGACCGGGAAGAACGCGAGGTAGGCGGCGATACCGGTCACCGCCACCCAGGGCGGCGCGCCGGCCTTCCCACCCCAGATCACGATCATCGGTGCGATCGCCACCAGGGGAACCGTCTGTGATGCGACCAGCCAGGGCATAAGTCCCTTGCTGAGCGGCACCACGTGCAGGAAGACGACCGCCAGCACCAGGCCCAGCGACGAGCCCGCCAGCAGACCGTAGAACGCCTCGCGGAGCGTCACACTGGTCTCGCCGAGGAGATAGCTGCCCAGCACCATCGAGTCGCCCCGCCGGGCCGGCTCGACCAGGGCGCCGAGAATCGACCAGACGTGCGGCATCGAAAGATCGTCGGTGGCGACCGGGAAGGCGATCCCGGTGCCGGGCACGACGTCATCGACGGCGCGCCCCAGCGCCTTGTAGCACTCCCAGAGGCCTGCGAGCGCCGCCACGACCAATACGGCCCCGACGGCGTTCAGCACGCGTTTCCTCGCGGCGGACAGGCGCCCGGATCGGCGCAGTGTCACTCGTTCCACCTGCCCGGCCGGTCCAGCCTCGGCAGCCGGTGTAGTGGCGGTTCTTGTCGCAGTCATGCAGGCACTCTCCGAATCCCTCGGAAGCGTCGTCTGGCGTGAGATCCGTCGGTCGGCCCCGCCGGGTCGGATCACTGAGTGAACTGGTGGTTCACCATAGAAGCGTGACGCAGGCCACGTCAACGGTTTGGCCAGGACATCGATTCACCATCTGGAGGCCGCTCCCGACCCTCGCCACCTGCCGGATACCGCAATCCGGGTCAAGCTGCCGTCTCCGCAGCCAATACCAACGGAAGTTTGCGTCCACTGGAGTGGTGTACGACTTGCCCGTGATGGGCGTGTTGCGTAGATGAGAGACGGCCATCGCGTCGATCCTTCAAGGCGACCACGTCAGAGAGGGAAGAGAACGCGATGGCCGCATCTGAGAGCGTGAACCCTGTTGACCTGCTGCGCGAGCAGATCGAGGGCGCCACGCCGGACGTGTTGCAGGCGATGATGCAACGTTCGCGCGGGCGTTGACGTCCGCCGAGGCCGATGCGATCTGCGGTGCCGGGTACGGGCAACGCAGCGACGATCAGGTCAACTCCCGTAACGGCTACCGGCCTCGGGAGTGGGACATCCGAACCGGGACGATCGATCTGGCGATCCCGAAGCTGCGGCAGGCCTCCTACTTCCCCCGACTGGTTGCTGACGCACCGGCGGCGGGCCGAGCAGGCCCTGGTGTCGATCGTGGCGACCTCCTACCTGCTCGGGGTGTCCACGCGGCGGGTGGAGAAGCTGGTCGAGGAACTCGGCATCCGGCAGCTACCCAAGTCGCAGGTCTCGGAAATGGCCGCTCACCTGGACGCCCAGGTCGAGGCGTTCGGCAACCGGCCTCTAGACGCAGCGCATTACACGTTCGTGTGATGGACGCGCTGACGCTGAAGGTCCGCGAACACGGGCGAACGGTCAACGTCCACGCGCTGATCGCCGTCGGGGGTCAACGCCGACGGCCAACGTGAGGTGTTGGGCGCCGACGTCGCCTCGGACGAAGACGGCGCCGGCTGGCTGGCGTTCCTACGCAGCCTGACCGCCCGCGGCCTGTCCGGCGCCCGTCTGGTCACCTCCGACGCCCACGCCGGCCCGGTGGCCGCGATCGGGGCGGCGCTGCCCAGTAGGACCAGATCGCTGCAACCGGCCTCGATGATGTTCAAGAAGAGATCGCCACAGTACGGGGGGCGGCTGGCAGGTCTGAGTCCTCGGCTTCCCCATCGAGCCGGGACGTCAGGTTCTTCGGGGGGATTCATGGTGAACAACCTGGCCTGGTTCAGGGGTAGCAGCCCAAAGAAGGGTGCTGCGCCGCTACCGCCCAACGTCGTCAGGAAGGTGCGGTAAGGCTGAGGAAGGGCGACCGAGTGTTCGACCTCGAATCGAGACGCCTCCGCGTTGGAGATTGGCGGATCGAGCTCGAAGCGATGCTTCTCTTCCCCGAAAGAGTAGCTGCGACATGGGAGATAGGGGACCTTGGTCAACTTGCGTCGGATGCGGGTGATCCGAGAGTCCATGCATACTTCTTCCTCTGCCGCCTGGCAAGTTACTCTGCCAGCAGCCGTAACACAATGAGGGAAGTGTGGACACGGGCGGAGGCCGCTCGGCAGTGGCCTGGCTTGGCCTGCTTCGCCACGCTGGCCGCCACGCCCAGGAGCTGACCGCCGTTGACCGTCGGCACCCATCCAAACGGGCACGCAAGGGGCACGGGACTGTCGCTGCCTCCCGGTAGAAGCCGATCCTCGATGCCGGCAAGCCGTTCTATCGTCGTGATCGCCTGGTGACCGTCGATGCTCACGCTGAAGGGATGCGACGGACAGGGATGCTGGGACTGATCTGCGCGTTGGTGCTGGCCGGGCTGACCGGCTGCAGCCCGGCCACCGAGGGCGCGGTCGGGGTACGGCTGGACACCGACGGCCGGCTGGTCGGGGTATTCGACTGGTGCCGGGGCAAGAGGACCGACGGGATCACCCTCTACCTCAGCGAGGACGACGGCGGGGTCACCGACAAGGTAATCCGGCTCGAGCGGGAACCCGGCCGCAGCGCCCGCACCGCAGAGGAAGTCGTGCTGCTCGAGCCGGCGGCCGGCTGGCAGACGAAGCTGGCACCGCCCACGTTAGACGACGGCCAGATTTACAACCTGCGCGCGTGGAACAGGGACGGCGGCGCAGTGGAGGACTTCCCGTTCCGGATCAGCGAGCTGCGCGGCCGGACCGGCTCCGCCGTGATCCTCACCAAACGGTGGGAGGGCGCGGAGCACGGTGGCTACGTCGCCACGTTCCATACGCCCGAGGACTTCGCCCGCTACGCCAACACGGTGTGCGACGGCTGAAGAGGCCGCACCTGACCCGGTCGGCATCGTCTGGCGCTTGTAGGCCATCCGCTTCCCGGTAAAAAGGTGGCCGCCAGTCTGCCCCCATCCCCCGGAGGGGTACCAAAGACTGCGTCGCCCGGTCGGGGTCAAGGGTGGCCGTAGGCCATCGGCGTGCCGACGCGCAGCGCCCTTGACGCCGGGCGGGTGGCGTAGAGGATCGGGCACCCGGGGGATGGGTCACGCCCTGGTCCTCGTCGTCATCAAACCGAGGGCGATGCCTACGAAAGTCCGGGGGCAAGCAGCTCCGCTGCGCGGCAGCCGATCGCCCCAACCTCGACGGGAAGCAACCCCGACTGCGATCGTCCCGCCTCAGCCCTCAAGCTCTTGGGTCCCATCAGCGTGGCCGGCCGGCCCGGCCGATGCCGGCCGAAGGTCGCCAGCAGGCCGGGGCCGGGCCGGCGCGGCCCGCTTGCGGGCCGCCTTGATCCAGAGAACGATCAATTCGGCAGACGTCCCGGGTAGCCACCTGAACTTGACCCCCAGTAGTCCGGTGGTCCAGCGGCATGCTCAGGCACGTTTGCCCAGGTCACCTGGAGCATAAACCGGCCGAGTAAAGGAGTCGTCGCACCACTCCCCCGTCACTATCGACTTCCCTGCTGTCAGCCGACGAGCAGCGTGTGACTTCGCCGCCGGTCGGCTAGCGGGAACCGGCCGGCTGCCGTGGGATTCATGCCGGAGAGCGACGTCTACCACGAATCCGCGCTCGTCGTTCGTTGCGCACCAGGTAAGCGCATCAATCGTTTGCTGGTCTCGCTGCCATGGCTCATGTCCGGGCTCATCTTCCCACGCTTTGCCCGCTTACCAGGTGCGCCATCATATAGCGATGCCCCATCGTCTGTCCTATGCTGACGCCGTCAAGATCTTGGGCGGCTCCGGGCCTCTCGCCAAGGCCGTCGACAACCTGCTCGGCAGCGTGCTCACCGTAGCGACTGCGGGCGGCAGCGATCTCGCGATCAGCCTCTTCGACGCAAAAACCGAGGTGGTCCGGCTCGGCGGCCTGGTCACGGCCAAGATCGGTGATTCCGTACGCGGGCTGGGGCGCCACGACCGCAGTGAGCGGCTCCAAGCCGCGCACGCTGTCCTGGTGGTCACCGCGTTCTTCGAAGAGCTTGACGGTTGCCTGGCCGCGGCGGGTATTCGCGAGCCCGGCTTCAACCGGGAGGACCAGCTTGGATTCGCCGCCGGTCGAGGTGAGGGGACGCTGGTCGACCGCTTCCTGCGCGCGCCGGTCCCACTGCCTGCGCCCGATCTCCCGTACGCGAGCCTCCTGACCGCTCTGAAGTGCTGGTTCGCCGATGAGTCGGCACGCATGAGCCGCCATCTCACCGGGCTGGCCGTCTGGGACCAGGCCGACGAGCGCGCGCGTCGCATGCTGGCCGACCTGCTCGACCGGCGGCTGCCCGCTGCTGCCGTCGCCCGCTACGACGAGATCCACCGCCGCCTCGCCGAGGAGATCCCCGAGTTCGCGCTCTGGGCCGATCGCCTCGAGGCGCGCGCCACCGCCCGGGGCCTGGAACGTCTCGAGGCGCTGCTGCTGCGGGCCGGCTCGGGGCGCGACCCGGGCCTCCACCGGGCCGCGCTGTCCCGCGCCTATCGCGCCGAACTCGACCGTCCCATCCTCGGCGGCGACGCGGGGGAACTGCTTCTGCCGACCCTCGGAGCCGCGTACCTCGATCCGCGCTTTCGGGTCCGGACAGCCGATCCGGGCGCCCGTCCCGCCGACGACCAGTGGTGGGCCGGCGCCAACGTGCGCGACGACTTCGCCGGATTCCTCGCCGCCCACCTGACCACGACCCAGGCCACCGAGGCTCCGATGCTGCTGCTCGGCCAGCCCGGCGCCGGGAAGTCCTCGCTGACCCGCATCCTCGCCGCCCGCCTGCCCGCCGGCGACTTCTTCGTCTGCCGGGTCCCGCTGCGCGAGGTGCCCGCCGAAGCCGAAATCCAGGATCAGGTCGAACGGGCCTTGCGCCTCGCGATCGGCGAGACAGTGTCCTGGGCAGAGCTCTCCCGCGATGCCGACGGCGCCCTGCCGGTCATCCTGCTCGACGGCTTCGACGAGCTCCTGCAGGCCACCGGCTTACACCAGTCCGACTACCTCCACCGGGTCGCCAAGTTCCAGCAGCGGGAGGCAGCGTTGGGCCGCCCGGTCGCGGTCATAGTCACCAGCCGGATCGCCGTCGCGGACCGCGCCCGCCCGCCCGTCGGTGCCCTTGCCGTGCGCCTCGAGCCGTTCGACGAGGCCCAGATCGAGCGCTGGCTGACCGTCTGGAACGAGACCAGTCGGCTCGTCAAACCCTTGACGCCGGATGCGGTGCTCCGCTTCCGCGACCTCGCCGAACAGCCGTTGCTGCTACTCATGCTCGCCCTCTACGACGCCACTGGCAACGCTCTGCAAGGCGACGGCGCGGCCCTCGACGACGGTCAGCTCTACGAGCGGTTGCTGGCCTCCTTCGCCGAGCGTGAGGTGCGCCGGGTACACGCCGGACAGCCCGACTCGGCCATTCCGGGGCTGGTCGAGCAGGAGCTCCTCCACCTGTCGGTGGTCGCCTTCGCGATGTTCCACCGTCTGCGACTGTGGGCCACCGAGCGCGAGCTGGACGACGACCTCACCAGCCTCGGCATCACCCCGCCGCACCGAGGCCGTACCGAGGCCTTCCGCAGCCCGCTCACCGCCGGTCAGGAGATGGTCGGACGCTTCTTCTTCATACAGCACGCCCAAGCAGTTCAGGAGGACCAAACCCGGCAGACATACGAGTTCCTGCACGCAACCTTCGGCGAATACCTCGTGTCCCGGCTCATCGTGCAGGCTGTCCGCGACACCGAGGCCCGCGAGTCGGCGGGCACGCTAGCCCTGCGCTTGGGCCCGGCGAACGACGACGACCTGCTGCGGTCCCTGCTCGGCTTCACGCCGCTGACCGCCCGCGCCACGGTCCTGCCGTTCATCGCCGGCCTGCTCGACGGCCCCGACCGCAACCGCATCCGCACCTGGCTGACTGGCCGCACCTCCCAGGCCATGACCCGCCCGCAGTACACCGAGAGCCGCTACCGCCCAGTCGACAAGCGCATTGACCACTGGATGGCCACCTACTCGTTCAACCTCTTCCTGCTGACCCTGGCCTGCGGCGGTGAACTGCGTGCGTCAGAACTGTTCACCCGGACCAACGACCCGGCGGCCTGGCTGCGCAACTCGGCCTTGCAGTGGCAGGCCGCCGTTCCCAGCGGCATGTGGATGGACGCCATGAAGGCCCTCAAGGTCACCCGCACCTGGCACCACGGCCGCCGCGACATCGTCGTCGAGCACGCGCGCGCCTGGACGGCCGACCTCCCGGATCCGACGAACGTCTACTGGATCAACGGTCTGGAACCCGGCGAGAGCCGAGACGAAATTTTCAAGGCCGCCTTCGAGATAGCGCCCGCGCTCAGGTCCATGCACCTGAGCAACCACTTGAGCGACGACACGCTGCTTCACGCCCTGGAGCCGCTAATCCGCCGGATACCTGCGACGTTGACCCAGTTCGCGGAGCGAGAGTACGGCGGCCACCTCTCGGTCGCGCACACCCTCATCCGGATGTGGCTGGCGGTCTCGCTGAACGTCCCCTCGGATGAACTGGTCGCCGCCTGCGATGACGCTTCCTCCGCCGTGGCGGACCTGGCCCCGTTCGACGAAAGGACTACGCAGGCCATCGGGGACGCCACGGAAATAGTGCTGGGCACCATGCGCGCCGAAGCGCACCGTCTGCCGCCGGACAAGGTGTGCGGGATAGTCCATGAGCTGATTGACGAAGGGTGCATGACCCTGCGCGCGGCCGTCTGCGCGATTCATTGCCTGGTTGCTTCGAGGGCTGCGGACGACTCCTACGGAGCCTCGCTCACCTCGGACCTGATCCGAGAGCACGCACATAGCATCGACCGCCACGTGCTCGTCCCGGCGTTGCGTGCGATCGTCGATGGCAAGGGAGCCGAGCATGCAGACCTTCCTCGCTTGGCCGCAGCTCTGATCGAGGCCGGGCGCCAACCGGAACTCGAACGCGCGGCCCCGGACCTCACCGACGCCCTGTTCGCCCGCCCAGGAAACAACGCCCCGACCGCAGGCGAGTCCGGGTGATGATAATGGGACACTGGCACGTTAGACAACAGCGAACGCCGGTCACCTTTGATGGTTCTGACGATGATCTCGTGATCGTACCGGTCCCCGCCATAGCCGCCGCGTGATCACGCGGACGCCAAGATCACGACGCGCTTACCCACATCTGACGCGCACCCGCGGACGGACTGCCCAGGGCAGAGTGTCGGCGGACAATGCGAGACTCGCCATATGCCCGTGCGCTTCACCGATGCCGAGGCTCGACACCAGCTGACCGCGCTGGGCTACAGCGCTGTCGCGGGGTACCCGGGCAGCACCAAGGCGTGGGCGGCCATCTGCGTCACCTGCCACGAGGCAGTAACGGTCGTGCTGAACCGTGTGAAGCGTGACGACCGGCCCCGGTGCCGCTGTCGACGCGAGAAGCGGGCGGCAGCGCACCAGGCAAGCGGCGGGCTCAAGGTTCGCAACAACGCCGACCGAGCCATCGGGCGGATGCGGACATACGACTGGGAACCGCTGGAGCCGTACCCGGGTGCAAGGACGCGCTGGAGCTGCCGGTGCTTGAGATGCGGAACGGTCGGGACTCCGATCATGTCCGGACAGGACCGCGCGCGTGGATGCGCAGGATGCAGCGGACGGGTCGGACGAATCACCGACGAGGCCGCTCAGCAAGTGATGCGCCAGGCAGGCTGGATTCCCACAGGTCCCTTCCCGGGCCCGCGCGAGCCATGGGAATGCGCATGCGCGACCTGCGGCAAGATCGCCAAACCCCGGTACGAGACAGTCAAGAGCAATGAGAGCGGATGCAAGCTCTGTGCGGCGAAAGAGAACGGCAAGCGTCGTCGGGAACGCTTTGAATCGACCGCTGTCGGTGTGATGCGCGCGGTGAACCTGGAACCGCAGGAACCGTTTCCCGGCGCGAACAAGAGGTGGCGATGCCAGTGCCTGACCTGCGGAAGCTTCACGCAGCCCACGTACAGCAACGTCTCAAACGGTGGCGGCGGTTGCGAGACCTGCCGAAGGAGGAAGCAGGGAAACTCCAAGCGAAGCCGATTTGCAGAGGAGGCGACCGAACGCTTGCGCGCGGCCGGCTACGAACCGTTGGTCGAGTATCCCGGGGCGGCGCACCCGTGGCGGTGCCGCTGCCGATGCGGGCGCGACACCACGGTGCGGATCGGCAACGTCGACGCCGGTCAACGCGGATGTCGCCGCTGTGCCGTGTCAGGGTTCAACGCGTCAAAGCCAGCGATCGTGTACCTGCTCCACAACGCGGAACTACAGGCGCTGAAGATCGGGATCACGCAGGTCGGCTCAACACGCGTCGGGAGGTTCAGGAAGCTCGGCTGGTCCGTACTCGTCACCGAGGCGTTCCAGGACGGGATGGATGCGCTGAGGGTTGAAGACGCGATCCTCACCTGGTGGCGCAAGGATCTTGGGCTGCCGCCCTACCTGGCGCCAGGCTCGACCCGAGATGGGGGCTGGACCGAGACTATCGATGCCGGCTCGATCGGCCGGGCCCTCGTCCTGCAAAGGCTCCGGGCAGAGGTGGCGAACGTCCGCACCCGCGTGTCTGGCAACCCGCGAGGTGGTAGCTCTGGCACCGCCGCAATCCCACCTCAGTCACTACAAGTCCATATGGACGCCGCGAAGGACAGCCGCGACCCCGAGCGGCATTTATCGATCAAAGAGAGCAATTGAACCTTGCCCCCTGCCGAAAACCTCACCCGCCCTGGTAGGAGCCGGTGCATGGGAGGTCCCAGATGTCGACAGCGCTCGCTCGAGTCGGCCTCTCGCGCGGCTGGCGATCGCTGCCGCATGATGATCGATCTGCTGCGACTGGCCTAACCTGGGCGTGACGAACGCATTCGCCATGCTGCGTCCGCTGCCGATAAGCGACCGGGACAAGGACGTGGAAATCCTGGCGTTGCGCCATCAGATCACCGTGCAGGAGCGCCAGCTGGGCAAGCAGAACGTGCGCTTCGACACCAGATCATGGTGCTGCAGCGACAGCTCAGCGAGAAGCGTCCGCGGTTCGACCCGAGCGACCGGCGTTGCTGCCCGCACCGCCGCACCAGGTTTGGTCGTTGCCGCGGCCTGCCCCGGATGCCCTTGATCCGGGGGACCTTGTCGACCAAGGGCATGAGTTGGGTGACGTCGTGGGGTTGCCGCCGGTCAGGCTCGCGGCGAGGGGATGCCGCCCGCGTCGGTGATGACGTGGTGTTTCGAGCCTGGCTTGCGGCGGTCGACCGGGCTCGGACCGGTTTTGGGCCACCTATGAGCGCCCGGATGTGGGAACCGTCGATCACCGCCCGGGACATGTCGAGTTGCCCGGTGGCACGGAGTTTGCCGAGCAGGACCTCGTGCAGTTGCTGCCAGACGCCGGCGTCGTTCCAGTCCCGCAACCTGCGCCAACAGGTCATCCCTGACCCGAATCCGAGCTCTTTGGGCAGGTACTCCCAAGGGATCGCGGTGTAGAGCACGAACAGGATCCCCGGGACGAGCTGACGATCACCGGTGAGTGGCCAGGCATGCCGGAACTCGGCGACGACGACCGCATCGCCTCCCAGGTCTCGCTCGACGCCTCGGGCCTCGAACGCACCCTGCACGTGCTAGAGGGCATCGCTGCCGAAGGCAAGGAATGGATCACCCACGAGAACCGCCGAGAACGCGCCGGCCTCCGGCGGCTCGTCGCCGCGATGGAGGGCTGACAAATGCGATGCTGCTCGGCGCGGGGGTCAGGGTCGGGCAGCACTGCGGTTTGGGATGCTGCGGGGTGGTGCTCGGTGACACGGACGTCATCGATCCAGCCTCGCTCAGGGGTCAGCCGGCTGGTACCTGCGGACCTGCTAGGGGCGTTAGTGCCGACACCTGCCGAAGGGTTGGTGATGTCGGCTAGCTGACGGCCCGGCACCTAGCGCTGACCCAGGGTCCGGGCGCGAAGAGGCCGCCACACCACTGCCCCGACCGGGTTGCCCTCAGAACAGTAGAAGCGCGTCGAACTCCGGTCCTTCGTCCCTGCTGGCCATGACACCTCGCCTGCCGCTCATACGGCGGCGGCCCGCGGGACCATCGCCCACCACTTCCCCCCGCCCCCGCCACCCGTGCACGCCGGGGGGGGAGTGCGCATCCTTGACGGATCGACAAGTAGGACCGTCACATGCAGGCAGGACATACGGGGTTGTCGCGATGCTGTCGCAGCCAAACGGGGCAACGGTAGAGGTGGCAGAAGCTCACCTCTACTGAGGAGGACGTCATGAGACAGAACCCGAACCGGGGCCGCGTCTACCGCTGCTGCGCCTGTCGTGACAGCACCGGCCGACTACTCGGCCCCCGGTGCCCCAAGCTGTCCAAGGCGCGGCACGGCGGCTGGGCGTTCGCCGTCGACCTGCCGAGCCTGAACAAGCGCAGCACCATGCGCCGTACCGGTTTCGCCACCAAGGCAGCGGCCTCGGCGGCCCACTCCCATGTGCTTGAGTGCGAGCGCGCCGGTGTCAGCCTCGACGACAGCGAAACGGTCGCCAGCTACCTCACCTGCTGGCTTGAGACCAAGTCCCCGAGCCTCAAGACGAACACCGTGAACCGCTACACCGCCTACATCCACAACGACCGACCTCATCCCCGCGCTCGGCGCCGTGCCCTTGGAGCGGCTCACTCACGACCACGTCACCCAGATCATCCAGCGTGAGCTCGCCGCCGGCCGCGGCCCAGTCACCCTGCGCCGCTGCGTGACGACCCTGTCGAGCGCGCTCAACGACGCCCGCCGCAACCACCGGCTGCCCCACAACTCCGCCCGCTTCGCCATGTTCCCCCGACCGCCGGAACCCGAGCTCACCTGCTGGAGCACCAGCCAGACAAGCGCGTTCCTGCGGCACTGTCACGCCGTTGAGGATCCGCTCGCGGACCTGTTCGAGATGACGGTCTGCACCGGGATGCGCAAAGGCGAGACTCTGGGCCCGCACTGGGCCGATGTGGACCTTGATGCGCGGGCACTGTTCGTGCGCTGGACGTTGGTCAGCGTCGACAACAGCCGCAGCATGTTGAACGCGCCCAAGACCCACGGCAGCCGGGCCTGGGTCGCCCTGTCCACCCGCGCCGTCGACGCGTTGCAGCGGCAACGCCGCCGCCAATGCCGGCAACAGGTGACCGCCCGCCATCACGACAATCTCGACCTCGTGTTCGCCAGACCCGATGGGCAACCCCTACGGCCGCAGTACGTGCTCGACCACCTGCGCCGCCTCACCGCCGACGCCGGGCTTCCGGCAATTCGGGTGCACGACCTGCGACACATCGCCGCCACGATCATGATCAACCAAGGGGTGCCGATCGCCGTGGTGTCCAAGACGTTGCGCCACAAGAACGTGGCCACCACCGTCGACATCTACGGCCACCTCACCCGCGACGCCGCCGCCGACGGCGTGAGCGCCATTTGCGCGGCCCTCGACGCGGCCGACGCCTGGGCCGCCTGAGCGCCACTGCAAGATCCGTGCGTAGATGCGACAGCAACGCGACAACACAGCCCTGAAACAACCACAGGGGATATGCCTCCGTCGGCATATCCCCTGGTCAAATGCGTCGGGACGGCCGGATTCGAACCGATGACCCCTTGACCCCCAGTAGTCCGGTGGCCCAGCGGCATGCTCGTGCACGTTTGCCCAGGTCGCCTGAAGCATAAACCGGCCGAGTAAAGGAGTCGTAGCACCACTGCTTCGACAAGCACCAACCAGCTCCTGCCGACAAGCAGCGCGCAGCGACTTGCCTCCCACCCCTCGACTGCACTGTTGAAACTCGTGGCCGACCGCGACTGGGCGGCACAGCGTCCCAGCGATGACCTCAGTCGAGCACCTGAGCCTCGACGACCACGGATGAGCCGGTGGCTGTCTTGCGCACGTGTAGGCGCGATGGTATGCGCCTGCGCAGTTCCGCGACGTGGCTGACCAGTCCGACGGTCCGGCCACCGGAGCGCAGGGCATCGAGCGCGTCAAGCACCTGATCGAGCGCCTCCTGATCGAGACTGCCGAAGCCCTCGTCGACGAACAGGCTACCGAGTTGGGTACCGCCTGCCTCGGCCAGGACAACATCGCTGAGGCCGAGGGCGAGACACAGCGAGACCAGGAAAGTTTCCCCGCCGGAAAGCGTGGCCGGGCGCCGCTCCTGGCCAGTCCACGCGTCGATGACGGACAGGCCGAGCCCGCTTCGCCCGGCGCGGCGGCCTGTGTCTGACTCGGTGACGTGGCGCAGCAGGTAGCGGTTGTAGGTGACCTGCCCGAGGCGGGTGTTTGCGGCCGTCACGACGTGCCGGAACCGGTAGGTCAGCACATACGTGGAGAGGGTCATCCGGGCATTGCTGTCGCTGCTCTTGCCCTCGACGAGTTGGGCGAGCCGGTTGGCGATCTCGTACTCCGCGCGGATGGGCTTCCATTGGGCGAGGGCGTTGACCAGGTCGGGGCCCAGCTGCTTCAGGCGGTCGTGTTGCTCGACGGCAAGGCCGTGCTGGGCATGCAGCTCGGTGGCTCGTTGTCTCGCGGTTTGGTAGGCCTGTTCGCTGCCCTCGACGTCTGGTGGTGGTTCGTGTGCGGCCGCGAGCAGGGTGGGGTCCTGTACTCGTCCTGCGATTTTGTTGTACTCGCTGTCGAAGGCGTCGACTCGTTCCTGGAGTTCGACCAGCTCGGGGTTGGCCAGGGCTGCGCTACGCGCTGCCACGGCGTCGGCGAACTCCGACAGGTGCAGGTGGTGGTGCGCCTCACGGTGGGCCTCGGTGAGTTCCTTTGCTGCCTGGCGCCACTCCCCCAGGCTGCTCGCTGCGGCCTTGATCTCAGCGAGTTCCCGGGCCAGTCGAGTCATCCGTAGCCGCAGGCTCTTGTCCTCGCCGCGGATGGCGCCGATGGTTTCGGTGAGTTCGGTGATCTGCTCGGTCAGGGCGGCCTGTTGGGTGGTCGCCGCTGCCTCATCGCGGCCGATCTCGGTGGCCTCGCGGTGTTGATCGGCCAGTAGCACGTCGAGGGTTTCCAGTTGGGCGCCGAGTTCCTCGGCCAGTTTCGCTGCCTCGGTCGCGGCCCGAACCGACTTGCGTGCCTCGGTGACCTTCGACATCGCCTGGGTTGTCGTCAGGTCGCCGTCGCCCGCGAACAGATGAGCGGCGAACGCACTCGCGCCGTCAACGCGCTGACCGCGCTGCTACGCACCGTCGACCTCGGCGTCGACGCCCGCCGCGCCTCGACCACCACGACCATCACCACCATCGCGGCTTGGCGCACCCGAGACGAGAATCCGACCCTGGTCGTCTGCCGAGCCGAGGCCGTCCGCCTGGCCCGACGCATCCGCGCTCTCGACGCCGAACTCGCCGCCAACCACACCGCCCTGCACGAAGCAGTCACCACACAGGCACCGCAACTGCTCGACCTACCCGGCGTCGGCGCCGTCGTCGCCGCGACCGTTCTACTGGCCTGGTCACACCCCGGACGTATCCGCTCCGAGGCCGCGTTCGCCGCCCTTGCCGGCGCATCACCACTACCGGCCTCATCAGGCAACACCACCCGACACCGACTCAACCGCGGCGGCGACCGACGCCTCAACCGAGCCCTCTGCACCGTCGCCCTGGTCCGCATGGGCCACGACTCCCGCACCCGTGCCTACGTCACCCGCCGCACCGCTGAAGGTCGCACCAAACGCGAGGTCATGCGCAACCTCAAGCGCTACATCTGCCGGCAACTCTTCAGAACCCTGACCAGCACACGCCCAGCTACAAGCACCACTTGACAGCTATAGAAGCATCTCATTCCATGTCGCCTTGTCTACACCGTCGAAGAAGCCCATCGTCGAGGCTTCGCTTCGCCCAGCAGCCCGAACGCCTCCGCAGGCCCAGCAACGACGAGCAGCCCCCGCCGCCCGCCAAGCGCTCACGCAGCAGCCGCAACCGCGCACTCAGCAGTAAGCCAGCCGGACCAAGGCCCTCGGCCAAGATCCGGCTGGCTCAAAACTGCTCTACAGGATCAAGACGGCCCGGCTGACGCCGGGCCGCGCGCACGCGCTATGGCCTACGGCCCCGCCCGCACACGCCCACCAACACCGAGCCAACCACGAGCCCCGGCCATCGACCAGCCGGGGCCGTGACGATCCCTTCACCAGCCACTCTCAACGAACGCTTCCGGTATCGACGCCGCACCGCTACGCGGCGCGCCACCGCACGCTTACCTCCACACCGGATCGCAATACATTCCTTGCCTTTGACGGCAACGGTGACGGCAACCCGAGCAGACGAATGCGACTGCCGACAATCGACGACTACGAGGCGTAATCATCGGGAATTCGGCTTGAAGTGCCAGGCAACGTTTACCCAGAACGCTACCTGACTCCCTTGGCCAACTTTGGATATCAGCACGGTTTACTGACTCCCTTGTTCTGGATTTAAATCCTTGCCCGTGAGAGGGTCGCTATACCCGCCTGCAGCGCCGCGGAGAGCTCTTCCCGAGCAGCTTGCCGCCGCTCTCCCAATATTGCGTCTGCCTCTTTCATAGCTGAAACCTCGTCGAAGCGCCTCCACGCCTCATATACAGCCCGAGTCTGTTCAAGGGGAAGTCCGGCCAGGGTAGCCGCCTCCTTAAGCCCATGCTGCGAGGTCTTCCCTTCCTTCAAAAACCACAGCGTAAACAGGGAGTGTTCTGCGATGAAGCGCCCGAGAAGCACGCGAACCTCGTGACCAAGGTAGTCGCACGACAGCATTCTTATCGCAAGGTTCGCCTCAACACTCCTACTAGGTTCTAGCAGCTCACTCGGCGGCTCCCACTCATCCGGAACCTCACTGAGCCAATCAAAATCAGGCATGGGCACGGTCCCCGCTATTCCGACAATCAGCTTCCATGGACGCTAACCATGCTTCCTGAGCAGCCACTCGGTCGCAGCCTTCGTGCGGGTAGGTATGTCTGAAACGCCGCCGGCCCGGAGAACCTGAGCACAGTAAGTGACACAACTCTGCGTAGCTAGATTGTAATCTGGATATTGCCCTCTCGCCGTCCTCGCCATCATGACTTCTGCGTACGCCATTGCACCCCCCGGGTTAGACAGAGGAATGCGAACATTAATGGTGTTCGGCGATGCGTGACCTCCAACGCCTCACAACTGGCCGCCAGCTCCGCCCGGCGCATCGCCACCACGGCCTCCGGGTCATGCCCCGGGTCGCCCGGCTTCACCCCGCCGGGCCCGTCCCCGCACCGCCCATCCGTGCAAGTTACGAGCACCGTCGTGATCCCCTCCGCCGCATACCGAGCGAGAACGCCGCCAGTACTGGTCGCCTCGTCGTCCGGATGCGCGTGCACCGCCATCAACGTCAGAGATCGCTCAGTCACCCCACCACAATACGAGGGACGTCCGACGCACCAGCATTGCCGCGGTCCACGACGGCGGCTGAAACGAGGCGAGACGCGTTGGCTCCGGCAGTTGCTGGTTAGCAGGCGGGCTCAGCCCAATCCGGGGCGGCAGCAGGCACTGCTGCGGGACGTCCGACACCGGTACGGCGCCCACCCGCAGGTCCGGTTTACCGAACAGGTCGAAGCAATCACCCGAATACTGAACGACGACGGCCTGGTGGTGGCCCAGATCGTGAGCGAGGCCGCCGACGAGGCCCGCGCGGCCCCACAGACCCAGGTTCCCGACGTACCGGCGGACGGGCCGGCGGCTCCTGGTGCACCGCCGAAACTACCGGTCGCTGTGGAAGGAGGCCGGACCGCAATCAAGGGTCCTGCGATTGGGCTCGGCGCCGCCGTGCCGCCGCCGACCGCTCAGCCAGTTGCAGCATGTACGCGGTCCTCGCGTGTTTGGCCATGGCGGCTCGGATGCCCTCGGGCAGCGCGCCGTCGGGGTCGACCTGGCGCTCAAACCGGCCGAGGAACGCCTTGGTGCCGGAGGATGTGCGGGCCGTACGGTCAATGGTGTTGGCCCAGGAGGCATGTGCGGCAATGCGGGCACGGCGGCGACGCTGCTCCGGGGTCATGCCCCCTTCTCCCCCACGCCTCCCTGTATGCAGCTTCTTCTCGCGGTCAGACACGTTCACCGATCCCCAGTCGAGCTTGCACCTGCTGGGCCCGCTCGGCGGCCGCGCTA
Organism: Micromonospora sp. NPDC002717; assembly: GCF_040295705.1. Classification (NCBI taxonomy): domain Bacteria; kingdom Bacillati; phylum Actinomycetota; class Actinomycetes; order Micromonosporales; family Micromonosporaceae; genus Micromonospora; species Micromonospora sp. NPDC002717. The sequence goes on from NZ_JBEOVW010000020.1 coordinate 110,621, forward strand.
GCGCCGTAGCGTCGCGGCATGTCGTCGGATGTCCAGCCGAGCACCAGCATGAGGTCGCCGGTGTCTCCCCCGGCCAGCTTCCACTCGTGTGCGTAGGTGTGCCGCCAGCGGTGTGCATGTACGCCATCGACCCCGGCGCGCAGACCGCGCCGTTTGAGCATCAGTTTGATGCCGTGGCCAGTCAGGGGCTGCGCACCGCGTACCGCTAGCCACAGATGGGGTAGCCCGGAGCCCTTGTGCCCGCTGCGGGCGCGCAGGTAGCGGCTGACCGCCCGGGCGGTTCTGGGTCCGAGTCGGACCCGGCGGTCCTTGGCGCCCTTGCCGTGGTAGCACACCGTGTCCAGCGACAGATCGACGTCGTCGAGTTGCAGGTTGGCCACCTCGGACAGCCGCGCTCCGGTATTGGAAACAATCGGACGATCGCTATGTCACGAACGTGGACGAACTCCTTGCCCCTGCACGTATCCAGCAGCTTCTTGGTGTCCTCGTCCCGGATGATTGGGACGAGTCGCTTTGGCGTCTTGGGCTGCCGTACCCGCAGCATGGGCGAATGGTCGATCTCCTCCTCGTCGACCGTGAGCCACTTGAAGAACTGCTGCAGGGCCTTGTGCTTGTTCAGGGCCGTGGCCGGCGACCGGGTCTCGATCATCCATGCCTGAAACGCCTCGACGTGCCGCCCCGTCACGGCGGTCGGAGTCAGTGCCGCCTCCCCTGACTCCCGTTCGCTGTCGCCAGCGAGGTACCGGCCCAGTTGAGCAGCGGCCAGCAGGTAGTTGTAGCGCGTGGTCGATGGGTAGTTTCCCGACCGCAGCGACCGATCCCAATCGGTGAGGAACGCCGCCCACACCTGGGGCAGACCCATCTTCAGCTTGGTCAGATCGCGGTTCATGACGACCCACCCTGCGGCGTCAACACCGGGCGCCGATGCTGGTGCGGTGTACTGCCTCCTTGCCGCCTCCGAATCGATTCCTCAACACGGCCACCCCATGCCCGTAAGGTCGCATCGACCGCCACCAGCGGGTCGGGGACAGCAAGAGCCTGCAGCCCGCCGAGCCCGACGGTCAACACGGACCGCCCCACCCCACCGTCCGCCCAGGACACGCACACCAGCGGACAGCCCGCCCGCAGCGACGCCGCCCGCCACCACAGCCTCTCCACCCGGGTTCCCGCGCCGAACTCCCGCGGGATCTCCCGCACCGCTGCCTCACCGACATGACGCGGCCCCGAAGGCACCAAGGTCACGGCTCGGGCCGCGATCTGCTCGGGGGTGGGAGCCGGCGGGAGGGCCCTCTCCCTGCCCGCCGGCTCCCCCTGCCCGCCGCCGCGCCCGCCGGAAGGCGCGCGGGCGGCGAGCTGTTCGGGCTGCTCGTCCGATGGACCTTGCACGTCCACCTCCCCGTAAGGCTTGCCGTACAGCACTGACCGACGCCAACATCGACGCGGCCGGTCCCCCGTTACTGTCGCGACCTGGACGCTGACCAGACGAAGCGGGCCCTACAGCGACGACGTGTCCCCTCCTACGCCGCCGCCCGCGTGCCGGGATGCCGTCTCGCGTACGGCAACCCGATCCGCTACGCTCCAGGCAACTCCAGTTCGGGTCCAACCGAACCGCAGTTGCGAGAGCGATACCGAGAGCTAAGCACAGGTCACAAAGAGCGTCAACCGCAGTTTTTGTTGTGGCCAACTGTGGTTGGAGTTGGGGAGACTCCATGAAGGACACACCAGCCGACCAGGCCGAAGACGCAGCCTCCCACCTGATCCAAACGAGGCTCCGAACCCTCTTCGAGGCCAGCACCGAAGGGCGGCCACCTTACACAGAGGCCGAGGTTGCCCGGGAACTCACCAAGGCCGGCCACCGCATCACCGCCGAAGGCATCCGCAAGCTGCTGCGCGCACCCCGAATCAACCCCAAAGCATCCACGCTCCGCGCGCTCGCCCAGTTCTTCGACGTGCCCGCCGGGTACCTACTCGGCGACCACGAAGAACCCGAAGAACACAGCCAGCGCGTCCGCGTGATGGCACGATCCATCACCAAACTCTCACCCGCCGCCCAAGACGGCATCGCCGCGATCATCGACAACCTTCTACGAATTGAGGAAACCGCCCGAGGGGGCGACAGCACGACACCAAGCCACCGATGGACCTGAGCAGGAGCCAGACAGCTCAAGGCAATAGGCCTCATCTGCTTGGGGCCCTCGCAGCCGGCAACGTCGGCCGCGGCCTGCGTCCAGCCTCGCCAGTCCCAGGAACGTCGTACTCTGCTCGCAGCGGCCGTTCAGCTGCTCGGTCCAGCGTACTGAGCGGTCGACGGGCGGCGCGTGCCCTGGAATTCTTGGGAGCAGGCGCATGAAAGCTGACGCAACTGCGCCGGATAGAGTCGCCGTCGGATTCGAGGAGGCACGGCCGCGTGAGTGGCGCAGCATTCGACGTGTCAGCGGCCGTGCTCAGGACGCCGGGATTTGCCAGGGTCGGCCAGCTTGTGCCCGACGACCAGGATCTCCTGACCGTCCCCGTGGGAACGAAAGTCGGAAGCGCGCTCGATGTGATGCGTGCGCACGACTACGACCAGCTCCCGGTCGTCACCGCCGCGCAGCGCGTGATCGGCGTCTTCACCTCTAGGTCGATTGCCACAGGGCTGCCGCCCCTGCGCAACAGCGCCCTCAATGCCACTGACCACCTCAACAACCAAGATCAGCCGTTAACTTGACACTCCCGGATGCGGTGGAACGCCAGGCGGCCGCCTTCCGAGCGCCTGACGTTCCACGGCTTCGACGCCCCGCTGGAGATCGCCAGCGCCCCGAGTCCGCGGCGCTACCTCGCCCAGTTGTGCGACTTCCTCGGCTCCAACCGAGCCGGGGAGATCGACGGCCTGATCGGTAACGACGCGCGGTGGAGCGATCCGGCCGCGATCTGGGACCCCGGCAGGTCGATCGGACGCTCGGCCGACGCCCAGCGCCTGCGGGTGATCGTCGACGACCTGCTGACGGAGCTGTACCTGCAGGCGCCTCAACGGCCCGAGGGCTGGCGGGCGGCGTTCGCCCAGGCGACGAGCGCGGTCGCACTGCTGCGCTACCACGCCGAGGCCGCAGCGCCGCTTCCACAGGACGAACGCTTCGCCCGCCTGGCCGCGGTCCGGGACGCGCTGATGGCCGAGAACCTGCTCGCGATCCGCTCAGCCGAGGCGCTTCGCGGGCCGACGCTGGTTTCGCGCACAACGGGCACCTGCAGCGCCACCCGGGCACGATGACGATGGCCGGGATGGAGGTGTCCTGGTTCAGCGCCGGCGCAATCGTCGGTCCCTGCTCGGCGACCGGTATGCGGTGATCGTCGGCAGCCTTGGCGCGAGTCCCGCGCTCGACATCTCGGCACCCGCCCCTTCGCCGTACGAGGGCAAACTACAGCAGAAGATCCATCTCCCCCGATACGTCCTCGCGTCCGTCGTGGAACCGACCGAGCAGAGGACGCATGACTACCGGTACTTCCCGCTGAATCAGGCCACTGTCGAGCACCCGGATGTGGCGCTGCATTTCCCGACCGGCACCGACCCGACGATGCTCGCCGAGCGTAGCCTCGCGCTGCCCGGCGCCGAGCAGCTCGTGGCGAGCGAGGAAAACGGATCGCCGGAGGATGCCTGGGGCGACCCGTTCTTCTTGTCGGCCCGGACCGCCGCCAGCCCTTCGCCACCATTGTCGAACATGATGTGCCGGGCTTCGACGAGGCCTCCCAGCTCGACCGCCCCGGCGTCTTCCGGCTCAGCCTGGACCTGGGCCGAGCCGAGTTCGAGAGGCTTTTCGGCTTCCCGCCCAAGGAATTCGAGGAGCACCGGGACGAGTTCGACTTCGCCCGGCTGGACACGGTCGTGCCACACCCCGGCTACGCGCTCTACGGCTTCGGCAGCATGTCATGCCCGACCCGCAGATGCTGCCCGAGATCGACCGGCTGCTCACGATCGCTCACGCCCGAGCAGTCGAACGCCACGAGCGCGCATCCCGGCGGGCGGCCGACCAGCAGGGCGCGTTCGCCGACAGCGCGGATCTTGGCGGGGTGACGATTGCGGTCTTCTGCCGGAGTGAAGTTGCTCCAACACGGCTGTTTGTCGTACTCCGGCCATGGTGGCGTTGGTCGATACCCTGACCAGATGCGACCTTTCCGTGCGAGCCTCGGACCACTGCTGCTACTTGCCCTCGCTGCCTGCTCGGGTCCCGACACGGCCGCAACCGCGCCTTCCTCGACGCCGGCCGCGCCGCCCCGGCCCGGGCGGCCGGTGTCGAGCGCCAACCCGTACACCGCCGACGGCCCCGCCACGACCACGGATTACGGCGCTCCTGGTACAGCGCACGCGAAGATCATGTATGAGCTGCAACAACAGGTACTGAACCAGGCCGGCTCGCCCGCGCATACGTCCGTGACCTGCAACAAGAAGTTCATCACCGGCAACGTGAAGGCGAGGTGCACGGTGAAGTTCGACGACCTCGCGGTGCCGATGGACGTGACCGTGTCGATCGCCGACCAGTACCTGACCTGGTCCGCCGTCGCCTCGGTCGGCGTGCTGTCCCGGACGAACGTGGGGTTTCTGTGGAACAGCGAAGCAGCCAACAACAACGCCCGGCCGGGCACCGCGATGTGCGACGCCGCGATGCCCGACCAGGCGGTGTTCCCCTTCGGCACGACGCCGTTCTACTGCTGGTACACCACAGAGTTGGGCACCGTGGTGGAAAAGCAGGTGTCGGTCGACCGGCGGAGCATCACCTTCGAGAAGGCCTGACCGAGCCATGAGGAGACTTCGCACGCCGCCGAGGGCAGAGTCGCTCCGCCGGGCAAACTCTCGTTTTCGAGTACAGCCTCAGCCCATTGATGAACGCCCTTGAGGACATGCCAAAGATAAGAGGTGCCTGCGGCGTCCACAAGAGCGTCTAGAGTCTGGAGGCCCTGACCCGGTCCGGCCCTTGCCGGGCCGACCAGCATGAACGCGGCGTCGATCTCAAGGAGTGGATGCGGATGTCCGAACCCGTCGTGGTCGGTCTCGACGTCGGGGTACGTCCACCCGGGCGACCGGCCGAGAACCTGGACGTCTTCGACTTCCAGCTCACCGACGACGAGATGACCCGCATCGCCACGCTCGACACCGATGCCAGCGTCGCCTTCGACCACCGCGACCCGAAGATGGTCAGCCAGATCGGTGGCATCCGCCTCAGCTGACCATCCAACGGCGGCCACCGCGACCTGCGCCGCCGCGATCCGTATCGCGCCCTACAACTTGGCCGCAGTGCTGCTCTCGGCCTACTTTACCGACACACGCCTCGCGGCCCCCGCCCTCGACGCCGCGGACCCCCGCACTCACACTCGGGTGTCCGCCCGCACCTACATCCTCCCGCACTACCTGCTGCTGCTCGGCATCATTTGCCACCGCCACGGGCATGCACGCCACGGTCGCCCACCTCGACCCGTCCGGCAGCGCCGCCGCACTCGGTCTCTCTGGCGAGTTCGCCCTCTTCCTCACCGGCACCAGCGCCGCCGTCAGAGCAGCGATCACCACCGAGGCCACGGCGCCATCGCGCCGATCTTGTCAAACGGAGCGATTTGACGTTGATCCTTCTTGACGGTTCTGTCCGCTGTGGCGTCAGGTGTAGGCCAGGAGCCTGCCCGCGACCGTGACACTCGTCCACGACGTCAGGGAGACGACTGCGGCGATCCGGGCAGGCACAGGCGATGGCTCGCCCAAGTCCCAGTCAGACACACCGCGGTAGGTGCGCCTGTGGAAGATCAGGATGTTCAGGCCTGCGATCAGGATGAGGCCGAGCTTCCACGGAGCGCTGCCACGGTCAGCCATGAGGCTGGCGCCTGGCAGGAACATGAGGACGCCGGTGACCGCCGCGATCACGAACCCGAGGCGTGACAGCGGGAGGAGATAGTTGGCCACGGTCGTGACCCGCAGCTTCTGCCTGCCGAGTCCCAGCAGCCGGAGATCGAAGGCCGCGGCCGGGCCGATGAGAAGGGCGATACCGATGATGTGGATGCTCTCGAGCACCGGATATAGGTAGGCCGTGCCACGGATGGCTTCGGCGAACCAGCCGTCCTCGAGCCAGGAGAAGAAGTCGTCCATGACGAGCGCCCTCACGCCCGGCGCGAGCGTGCCCGTAGGTAGAGCGCCCCGCCCACAACGACGACCACCAGGACGACGCCGACCGTGCCCCACACCACAATCGCCGACGTGCCCTCGGAATCCTCCGCAGCAGCTGACGCATCCCGGCCTGGGTTGGCTGCCGGCGCATCGCTCTCGGGATACGGAACCGGCAGCGGCCTCGCCGGCAGTTGACTGCCGAGCACCTGGTTGACCGGTTGACCGTCCTCGAACCAGAACACGACCGGACGGAACTCGTCGTCGTGACTCCTGCCGATGTAGCCGACCGCTTCGACCCGCTCACCGTCGACGAGCGGACGGTCGAGACCCCACCTCCCGGTGAAGCTCGGCGGCGCGATAACAACCTCCAGCACGTCATGGGAGCCGCTGTACGACGGGGCATCGTTGATCGGTCCGCTGTCTTCGGTAGCCTGCAGCTGCTCAGGCAGAGCCAGTTCGGGCGTGTCAGCGGGGAGATCGCTTTCAAGCGTCACCGTGAAGTAGGAGTGCGGTTCGCCCCAACGAACCTCCGAGACGGTACCCGCCATGTAGTAGAGGCGATCGGTGTCGAAGTCGTCGAACCCGTGGTGAGCCTTCGCGGCATTGGCGGGGAAGACGATGAGCATTACGGCGGCGGCGATGGATGCCGCCGCGAGCCTGCCACGACGGGTGCGGGCGTGTCGTGTGGTGCCTTTGTTGACGTGCATGGGGAGTCGATCCTTCCGAAAAGTTGTGAGGTCGGTCGCGCCTCAGCTGAGCGATACCTTCGTTCGCTCAGCGAAGGCGGAAAGCAGCGCATCCTGCGATTCAGGGTCGTGCACCGCGGGATGCACGCGCGTCTCCGGTTTCCTTTGGAAGAGGAACTGCCCGGTGACCTGGCCTCCCGGGTAGGTGTCTTCAGTCAGAAGAACCAGGGTCATGTAGCTCTCGCGGAGGTCGTCGGGGGCGTAGGGGCCGTTGTGAACCCCCATGAGGGTGGGCACCCAGCCGGGGGCGACCGCGTTGACGCGGAGCAACGGGCGCCGTCGGGCTACCCCGGTGGCGAGCGTCGCCATGTGGAGTTTGCTGTCGTTGTAGTTGACGTTCGTTCCGCCGGAGCGCAGCTCGTCGAGTTTGAGGTCGCCGCTCAGGTGAAGATCGGAGGTGAGGTACATCATCTGCTCGCGAGGAGCGTCGACGACAGCGGTCAGCAGGTACGGGGACAGCGAGTTGGCGTTGAGGATCTGCTCGTTGGGGAGGCCGTACTCGCCGGCGTTGTGGATGATGACGTCGAAGGCTCCCAGCGCGCTGATTTGCTCGGCCAGCGCCTGGGTCTCCTCCAGATTCAGCAGGTCGCCGACGACGACGGCCTCGAGACCGGGGAGATCGCGCCGGACGTCTGCCTCACGCTGCGCGTTTCGTGCGTGCGCGACGACGGTGTGCCCGCGCCGGAGGAAGTAGGCGGCGGCGAACTGGCCGACACCGGCGGTGGAACCGGTGATGAGGATGCGCTTGGGATCGCCGTCGGTGAGCGGTTGGATGTTCTCCTCGATGTAGCGCAGCTCGTCCGCGACGTGTTGCGTGTTGTAGATGTCCACCCCGTACAGCTCGCCCCGGGGTGCCAGGCCACTGCCGTCGGTCTGAACCGGGGCCGGGATCGTGGGTGCCGAGCTCGGTGTGTCCTCGCGCTGCCGAGGGCTGCTGGTGCAGGCGGCCAGAAACCCCGCCCCAAACACGGTCGCGGAAAGGAGGAGGATGCGTCTGGTCATCTCGGTCATACGGGTCTCTGCTCCGTTCGTTCCTCGCCGACCGTCCCGGGATCAGGCGACGTAGCCGGCGCCGACCGGGAGTGCTACGCCAGTGACGTAGCTGGATGCGTCGCTGCACAGCCACAGCACGGCGGCTGCGACCTCCTCGGGACACCCCAGTCGGCCGAGCGGCACGCCCGCGGCGGAGGCCTCGGGGTCGGGGGTCATCTGGCGATGCCGATGGTCACTTCTTGCCCATCAAGCCGCACGATCTGGTCGATGTCATCGGTTGAGCCGATCTTGGTGAGGGAGTTGGAGACGGTGTTGCCTTCGGAGGTGTAGAAGAACCCGATGTTCCCCCACGGGATGTAGGAGAACAGGTCTCCGGCGACCGGGTTCAAGCCCTCAGCATCCGTGTAGTCGAGCTCTCCGGTCGGGGAGGCGACCTTTTCCTTTCCGCCGAAGTCGGAGAACGTCAGCGTCATCGGCAGCATCGGCGCGATCGGCGGCGGCGACCCGCTCTACGATCCCGCCGCACTCGCCGAGCGCCTCTGGCACCTCCACACAGCGCTCGGTCCGTTCCGCATCACGGTCGGCGAAGAAGCTGCATGATTCGCCGCGGAACCGGTTCACGAGGGAGACACAGCTGGCGGGCTGCTGCGGTTGTGCTGGTGCTCGCCTGCATCGGGCTGACTGCCTGTGCCGCGTCTGACGATCCCGCACCGGCCACGCAGTCCACGACTGTCCCATCGACGCCTGAGACACCTGCCACGGACACCTCGCCCGAGCCCTCCGAGATGACCACGACCGACACCCCGGTCCGCATCGTGATCGGAGACGTGACGCTGCACGCGGCGCTCTGGGACAACCCCGCCGCGCGGTCGCTCCTCGAACAACTCCCGCTCACGCTTGAGTTCTCAGACTACGGCGGCCGAGAAGTGATCGCACAGCCACCACAGCCGATCGGGATGGAGGGCATGCCCGAAGAGGACTGCCCGGTAGCTGGCGACCTCGGCTACTACGCGCCCAGCGGCGTCGTCTCAGTGCACTACTCCGATATCGGCTGCTGGAATGGCAGCGCCAGACTCGGCCGCATCGACGGCGACCTGTCCGCGGTTCAGGGACGAAGCGCCCCTTTCATCGTCACCATCGAACGGGCCGACTGACCAGCGCGATCAGCGAGGCGTTATCAATTCATGAGCAAGCCAGGTAACCGCACAACGAACACCAGGGGCGGCGCATCACTGTCCTCGCGCTTGTCTTCGCCATCGCCGGGCTGACGGCATTCTCCGCAGACGACACTCCGGAATCGGCACCATCAGCCGCCACGGATCCGCCAGCGACCACCGCACCGCCGACCCAAACGACACCGCCGACTACGTCAGAGCCCGCGCCGAAGCCGTCAGGAGAGACCATGAGCGAGATCCCCATCCGCATCGTCATCGGCGACCAAACCCTCGAAGCTAGGCTCTGGGATAACCCCGCCGCTCAATCACTACTCGACCAGTTGCCGCTCACCCTCGATTTCTCCGACTACGGCCGTCAAGAGGTGCTCGCCGAGCCACCGCAGCCGCTCACGATGGAGGGCATGCCGGCAGGTGAGAGCGCCCCCGCCGGCACCATCGGGTACTACGCACCCAGTCGTGCTCTGGTGCTCTACTACACCGACGTCGGCCGTTTCAACGGGATCGCGCGGATCGGCCAGGTGGACGGCGATGTATCGATCCTCGAAGGCTGGAGCGATTCGCGTCCTGTGACCATCGAACGCGCCGACTAAACACGCAAAGGAACCCGGCAGCAGTGCCTCGCATCCTCGTCACTGGAGCCTCGACAGGACTCGGCCTGCTGACCGCCATCTCGCTCGCAGAGGCCGGGCACGAAGTGACCCTGCCCGCAATGGGCGACGCATCGAAGACTCCGGGGTCCTGGGTCTGATGCAGCGCACCGTATACGGGAATCTCGCCGACATCGATGAGCCCGCAAGGTCGCCGAGGAAGCAAAACTGTTCGGACGGTTCGACACGGTGATCCACAACGCGGGAGTCATCGACGGCCCGATGTTCTCGCCGTCACCGTGGTCGCTCCCTTCGTACTGACAGTTCTGACGAGTCGGCTGCGATGCGTCTGGCGTGCACCGTTTCGGCTCGATCCGGGACCGGCCCCGGTCCGGCTGCTGCACGATGTGAAGATCTACCGAGAGTGGGAGAATATGCTCGACACCGCTGAACCAGACACCATCCTGACGTCGCCGTTCACACCGGTCTCCTTCGGGGAGATCGCGTTGGCCAACCGCATAGTGATGGCGCCGATGACGCGGCTGCGGTCTGCCCCGAACGGCGTCCCCGGAGACCTCCTGGTCGAGCACTACCGGCAGCGGGCAGGCCTAGGGCTGATCGTCACCGAGGGCACCTACCCGAGCCCGGCTTCGCAGGCGTATGTCGGACAGCCTGGCATCGCGACCGACGAACAGGCAGACGGCTGGCGTCGAGTAGCCGATGCCGTGCACGCCGTTGGTGGCAGCATCGTCCTACAGATCATGCACGGCGGTCGCACGGCGCACCCTGAGACCAACGGCGGCCGCCGGGTCATCGCCCCCAGCCCGATCGCGATCGACGGTGAGGTGCACACACCAGGCGGCAAGCAGCGGTTCGTCGTGCCCGAGACCATGACCATCAACGACATCCAGCAGGCTGTTGAAGAGCACGTCGCGGCGGCACGCCGTGCCGTCGAGGCCGGGCTGGACGGGGTGGAGATCCACGCAGCCAACGGCTACCTGCTCCAACAGTTCCTCTCACCAGCATCGAATCAGCGCACCGACGAATACGGCGGCTCCCCGGACAACCGCGCACGCTTCGTCATCGAGGTCGTCACCGCCGTCGCGGACGCCGTGGGGGCGGGACGCGTAGGCGTGCGCATCTCGCCCGAGCACAACTACCAGGACACCTTCGAGACCGACCGCGACGACGTACTGGCCACCTACGGCGGCCTGCTGAATCGACTTCAGCCCTCGGGGCTCGCGTACCTGTCGGTGCTGCATCACAAGCCGGCCGGCGAGCTCGCCGAGCAGCTCGCCCAGCATTTCAGGGGCAGCATCATCGTCAACAGCGGGTTCGCGACGACGACCACGCTCCAGGAGGCCAGGACACTTTTGCAGGCACCGTTCGTCGACGCCGTCGCCGTGGGCCGGGCCGTCATCGCCAACCCCGACCTCGTCGAACGCTGGAAGGGTGACCACCCCGAGAACCCGACTCGGCCCGACCTGTTCTATGCGAGCGGCGCCGAAGGCTACAACGACTACCCGTTCCTCCCTTCCCACTAGCCGCGCCGGCCGGCGGGACCGCTGTGTCGCACGCCGAGTGGCCGCACGTCGCCCCGCAGGCGGCGACCGTCGAGATCATCCCGCACTCGGCCGACTGACCGCGCAACTCGACCAACAGGACCACAAGGAAAGGACAGCAGTCATGGTCACCTACGATTTCTCTGGCAAGGCCGCCATCGTCACCGGCGGGAGCGCCGGGATGGGCGCCGCGACGGTGCGTGCATTCGCCGAGGCCGGTGCCGCAGTCGCGATCGCCGATCGCGACGGCGAGACCGCCGAGCGGTTCGCCGCCAAGCTGAACGACGAGGGATACCGGGCTCTGGGCATCGCCTGTGACGTAACCGACGAGCAGCATGTCCGGAACGCGGTCGACCGCACGGTGGAGGCGTTCGGGAGCCTCGACATGGCATTCAACAACGCCGGCATCATGCTCCCGCCGGTCGACTCGGCCGACGAGACAGCGGAGGCGTTCGACAAGATCGTCGCGGTCAACCTGCGCGGCGTGTGGGCGTCGATGAAGCACGAGCTCGCCCAGATGCGCATGCAGGGGTCCGGCGCAATCGTGAACTGCTCCTCTCTCGGCGGGCTCGTCGGCGGCAACGGGCGCGCCACCTACCACGCGACCAAGCACGGCGTGCTCGGCCAGACCAAGAGCGCCGCTCTGCAATACGGCCCGCTCGGCATCCGCGTCAACGCGGTCTGCCCCGGCACGATCGACACCCCGATGGTCGCCCGGATGACCGCCGGCGGGGAACTCGACCCGGAGGCTGCGGTCGCCGCGATCCCGATGGGCCGGCTCGGACGCCCCGAGGAGATCGCCGCCGCGGTGCTATGGCTGTGCAGCGACGCGGCGAGCTATGTCACCGGCGTGGCCCTCCCTGTCGACGGCGCCTACACCGCCCAGTAACCCCGCGAGAGGGCACGAGGCCGACGACACGCCCGACCGCAACCGACCGCGGGGCTTCTGCCGCCGTACCTGGAGCGGCAGTCACCGCGGCTCGTGGCGCTCTCCCTGGAAGAGGGCCCAGCTGCGATGGACGAACGCCGCGCGATCAAGACGCTGCTGCGCCCCTGACCGAGCACCACACCGAGGAGCACGCGATGGAACTCAAGCCCGTCAACCCCACCGTCAAGACACCCGCGCAGAACTTCACCGGCGACGTCTACCTGACCCCCATCTACAACGGCACTGAGCCGTCGCGGATGACCGTCGCCCTCGTCCGCTTCACCCCTGGTGCCCGCACCAACTGGCACTCCCACGCCGTAGGCCAAACCCTGCACGTCACCGAGGGCGTGGGCCTGGTCGGCACCCGCGCCGGCACCGTGCTGCGCGTCCGCGCCGGCGACACCGTGATCTGCCCGCCCGGCGAGGAGCACTGGCACGGGGCCGCCGCCGACACCTTCATGAGCCACCTCGCCATGCTCGAGAACCTCCCCGACGGCGGCGACCCCACCACCTGGCTCGAACCCGTCACGAACGAGCAGCACCAGGCCGCGAACCAGCAATGATCCACCCGTAGCCTGGCGCCGCAGATCGGGGTGCAGGCAACCGTTAAAACGAGCATCTCGCTGGTCGATAGCCACACTCGCTGGCCAGAGCGGCCCGGGTGGTTTCGCCGACGAGTACGACCTGCCGAAGCACTACGGCGTGGTTACGCGCCTGGGGGGTCTGGTCTTTCACGGTGGTTCGCTCGGTCATGTCACCCCAAAATTTCAGCCGTTGGTTCAGGCGTGAAGTAGGAGAGCAATAGCCAGAGCGCGGCAACTTGGACGAAGATCAGCTGAACCGAAACACCTGGTCACAGCGGCAACGTTTTTGGGGGCGGATCATCGTCGGTGCGGTTGGTCGCTGGCAGCCAGCACACGAAGGTGCTACCGGCACCCAATCGGGAGAAGACCGCGACCTGACCGCCGTGCGACTCGGCGTCGTCGCCGACGTCGACGCGGCGCAGCGTGTGCGGCAGCGTCCGGGCGGCGTCGGCGATCACGTAGGCGTCGCGCGCGTCGGTCTTCGCACTACCGGGGTGCAGGTCCGCGATGCGGCGCATCGCCAGTCCGGGCAGGTAGGCCACCTGATGACCGCAGGCCCGGGCGACCGCGACCGGCAGGGCGCCGATAGAGGCGGGCTGGTCGACCACCACGAGTACCCGGCCGTGGCGGGCGAGCTTGTCGAACACCTGCCGCAGCTTTCCCTCGGTGTTGACCAAAGTCGCGTCGTGCAGCCGCTTGCCGTCCCGGTTCAACGCGACGGCATGGTGGCCGTCCTTACCGACATCGAGACCGAGAAACACCTCGTAGTCGCCGTGCACGTATCGCCTCCCCGCGACGTCGCCTCGGCTGGTCGCCAGTCTGGCGTCGACTGCCGGCACCCACGTTACGAAGAGACCTACCCCAACCCCGCGAGTGGTCGTGTCCCTATCAGCGGTCCATCGACGCCACCCGGCCCGGCGACAACACCCCCCGGATCATCGGAACGACAGGGGAGGTAAGTCATACCAGGCCGGGCGACCGAGAAGTCCCCGGCTGGGGACGATCAAAAAGGTAACGGGGGGAACCACCGACGATGGGTGTACTCGCAGTACATCCCAGTTCAAGACGGCGCGTCGTACCGTCGAAGGCGTGAACAACCGAGCCGAAGTGCACGACTTCCTCACCTCCCGCCGCGCCAAGATCACACCGAAGCAGGCCGGAATCCCCGCCGGCGGGCAGCGCCGCGTGCCCGGCCTGCGCCGCAGCGAGGTCGCGGCACTAGCCGGCATGAGCGTCGAGTACTACGCCAAGCTCGAACGCGGCCAACTGGCCGGCGTCTCCGCCAGCGTCCTCGACGCCATCGCGCGCGCTCTGCAGCTCGACGACGCCGAACGCGCCCACCTCATTCGCCTCGCGCAGGAGGCCAACGGCAGCAGCGCGCTGCTGCGGCGCAGCCCGCGGTCAAAACGGTGGACTGTACGGCCCAGCCTCCAATGGTCCCTTGATGCCATCACCGCCCCAGCAATCGTGGTGAACCGGCGACAGGACCTGCTCGCCGCCAACCTGCTCGGCCGGGCCATGTACAGCGACGTCTACGCCGACCCCACCCACACACCGAACTTCGGCCGGTTCACGTTCCTCGACACCGCCGCGCGCCGGTTTTACCCAGACTGGAACCTCGCGGCCGACATGCTCGTGGCAAACCTGCGCACCGCAGCCGGCGTGGACCCGCACGACAAGGGTCTGCACGACCTGGTCGGCGAGCTGTCCACCCGCAGCGACGATTTCCGCCGCCGCTGGGGCTCGCACAACGTGCGCATCCACGGCACCGGTGTCAAGACCTTCCACCACCGCGTGGTGGGCGACCTCGAGCTCGCGTACGAAAGCATGGAACTGATCGCCGAGCAGGGACTCGTCATGACGATCTACGCCGCCGAGCCGGCCTCCCCGACCGCGGAGGCCCTTACCCTTCTCGCCTCTTGGGCATCAACCAGCAGCGACAACAGCCCCTCGGCGTCGAGTCGCTAAAGGACGTCTCGTAACTCGGCGGTCGGTCCATGGTGGATCATGTCGGGGTGCAGGTGATCTCGGCGACCCGTCAGGAGTGGATCTTTCCGTT
>NZ_JBEOVW010000021.1:0-117256 GCF_040295705.1 Micromonospora sp. NPDC002717
CTGAACGCCTTCCAGATCGCCTTCGAGGGCCGGCTCACCCCGGCCAACCACTGACCACCTCAACAACCAAGATCAGCCGTTAACTTGACACTCCCTCCGCGAATCGTCTGGGTGTTCACCCGGTGACGTTTCGTCTTTGGGCTGGGTCGGGGAGGGTTCCGGTGTCGTGGTTCGGCCGTGGGCGCCGGTTTTCTGCGATCGGTGTCGAGGTGGTAGGCCGGTGAGCGGGAAGCTGCCGCTGGCCGAAGGTGAGACGTCCCGCACGGCGTGCGCCCCCACCTTTGTGCGTGGGGGTGTGGACGAGAAGACCGGTGAGGTGCTGTCCCAGGTCGCGGTTGCGCAGCGTGTCGGCTGGTGTGCCGATCTGGTGGCGGGAATGGTGGGCGCTCTGATCAGCGAGCACTGGAATGCCGCGGATGTGGGAGTGTTGGCCTGCGGGGTGGACGCGGGTGGCCGGAGGTTGCCGTCGCATGCGTGGATGGCGCTGCGGCGGCTGGGCTGGACGGTCACCGTCCCGGAGGGTGTGATCGTCAACGACCGGGTCGTGCGGATGGCGCAGGAGCAGGCGGGGCGTGTTCTGCGTTCGGTGGGGTGGCGTGCCGGTGTGACCGCGGGGGTGTTGGCGACGTGGCCGGCCGATCCACGTCAGCGCACTCCCGCCGAGTGGGAGCAGGTTCGGGCGTCGATCCCTGGCGGGGAACATCTGCCGTCCAGCATCATCAAGTCCCGCACCCGGCAGGCCGCCACGTTCCTCAGGGCCACCGGTCACTTGCCGGTGGATGTGTTCGAGCTTGAAGGCGTCCCGAAGGTCCAGCGGATGCTGCTGCTGGCCGCGTGTGACCGGCAGCAGGCCACCATCGAACGCGGCGAGACCGACCCGGGCCGGGTGCTGCTGCGGTTGCAGTTACCCACCCGCCCGGATCCGCGCGTATCGGGACTGGACGTGGGTCGCCTGCCCGATCATCCTGCCGCCCACGGTTCCCGCCTCGGCGGTGCTGCACCTGCCCACCCTCCGCGTCACCGGCCGACAGGTGTGCGCCGATATGGCATACACCCATGCCGTGCCGAAGGCCCAGCCCGCTGGTCACACGGTGGCGCTCGGCGTGGACTGGGGCCTCAACACACTCCTCAGCGCGGGAGCCCTACGGCTACAGAAGGATGGGCGGATCACGGCGTTGGGGGCTGGTGGCCAGTTTCGGGCCGCCGGAGTCCTCGCCAAGCAGCACCGCCTCCGACGCCTGTCGGAGCGGCTGCACGCCAAGGACGACCAGTACCTGCGACTGATCGGCGGCCGCCCCGACGAGCACCTGGAAGCGAAACACGAGGCGCTGCGCGCCGAGATCCGGCACGTGTCCGACCGCCGCTCACACCTCAACAGCGCCCTCGCGTGGGCCGCCGCCCGCTGGACCGTCGACCAGGCGATCGCCGCCAAGGCGAGCGTCATCTATGTGGAAGACCTGCGGTCGATGGAAGCCAAGGGCATGGGCCGCACCCGCAACACGCGCCTGTCCCAACAGGTACGCGGAAAGATCACCGACCGCATCCGGCACCTTGCCGCCGAGACCGGTATCGCCGTGGTCACCGTCCCCGCCCGCAACACCTCCAAACACTGCCCGCAATGCCTGACCCCGCTGCAACACCGCAAAGCCCCCGACAAGCCCACCACGGTGGGATGGAAGTGGGCCATCTGCCCCAACACGGGCGGCTGCGGCTGGCAGGGCGACCGCGACAACGGCGCCTGGCGCCGCATCGCCGCCCGCGGCCTCACCCACCAAGCCACGACCGTCACCGACAAGGCCAGCGGGCAGATGGTGATCCGCGCGGTCGTGGACAAACTCGAAACCACAGCCGTCGTCACCCCCACCAAGACCAGCCGCCGGGACCGGTCGAAGACCGGCCCCACCCGGCACAAGCCACCACGCCCCGCGCCCAGGCGACGCAGGGCACCCTCCCCCACCCGGCCCCACAGCCAGGCGGGCAAGCGTCCGGAGGGACACGCACCAACGGACCGGAGGCTGCCCCGCGCAGCCCACCGACACCAGGGCGTGAACACGACCAGCACACCCACCACCGGCCACCGGCCACGAGGAGCCGCCCTGGGCGCAGGATTCCACCTCCACGCCCACGCCTCCCCACCACAGTGGGAAACGATCCCGGAAACCCAATCCGACACAGGATCGCTAAGCTGACCAGAGACGCTGCACATCGAGAAGCGCGAGCACTCCGCCCGCGGGATGATCGAACACCTCGCCGCCGGTAGACCCCGGATGACGCCCGGAGACCTCAGTCCCCGGTAGAACCGGCAGCCTCGACGATCGAGACGGGAGTGCCAAGTTCGACGGTACGGGAGACGGTGCAGAGCCGGTCGTGCGACTGCTGCAGCGACCGAGGCAGCGCCTCGCGCGCCCTGTCGCCGTCCGCGCCCACCGGGAACGTCACGGTGAACGCGACCGTGAGGTTCTCCATCCGGTTTCCCCCGGTCTCGTCCCGGATCTTGTCGCCAGTGACTTCGACGCAGAACTGAGTCGGTTCGGCGCGGCGGCTGGTGATGTGGTCCACATCTATCGCGGTGCAGCCGCCGATAGCCGCCAAGAGCAGTTCCACCGGCGTGAAGCTGCCGTCCTCGCCCGTGCCCATCGACATCGATCCGCCGCGGACATTCCGCACGACGTACTGCCCCACGCTGGTGCGCTCGATCTCCACCGAGCGGACGGTGTCCTCACCCATGGCAGGCACTCTATCCAGGCATCCTGGTCCCCGAGCCGCCGGGCCTGACCGGCGATGGTTCGCCGCGCGGGAAGGCGACTGGCCAGGTGCCGTCCGGCATCATCTCGGGGTGCACGTCCAAGGCGACCGCGCCCGCACCGCCAGGGAGACGGTCCGCGATTTCACCCCCGAGTGGTCCACCGCCCCCCGCTCCAAGCCCATCACGTAGTGCTCTGGCCCCGGGTGGTCAGTCGTGCTCGGGGATGCCGGCCACCCGGTGCGACGCGGCGTGCATAACCTCGGTTACGAGTCGACGCACATGACCTCCCCGGGCGCGGTACAACGCACGCCGGCCGTTGCGCCGCACCGTGACCAGTCCTGCCAGCCGCAACTTGCCCAGGTGCTGCGACACCGCCGGCCGCGCCACTCCCAGCGCCGTCACCAGCGCGGTCACGTCGTGCTCCCCGTCGACGAGCAGCCACATCAACCGCAGCCGTGTGCCGTCCGCGAGCATCCGCAACATCTCCGTTGCTGCCTCGACGTGGCTATCGGCAGGGAGGCGTTGTTGCAGGTCACTGGCACCTGCATCATTGTCGCGTGCGTACATGAGCACATATTATCGCCGCCGTCAGGGGTACCAACTCCCCTGCCGTAAGGGACGTTGGGAGACGCGGTGAACGACCACGATCACGGCCAGGGCCACGACCATCCGGGCGGTCACGAGCGCGGTCACGGCCAGGGCCACGACCACCCGCACGATCACGGCCATCACCACGGTGGCCGGTTCGCCGCCTGGTGGCACCGGCTGACCCACGCGGTCGTCCCCCACTCGCACGACTCCCGCGCGAAGACCGACCCGGCGTTGGAGTCCTCCCGCGAGGGACTACGCGCCCTGTGGATCTCGCTCGTCGGCCTTGGGATCACCGCCGTCGCTCAAGCGGTCATCGTCGTGCTCTCCGGCTCGGTCGCTCTGCTCGGCGACACCCTGCACAACGTCGCCGACGCCCTCACCGCCGTACCCCTCGCGGTCGCCTTCCTACTCGGCAGGCGCGCCGCCACCCGCGCCTACACCTACGGCTACGGCCGGGCCGAAGACATCGCCGGCATCATCATCGTCGCGGTCATCGCTGCCTCCGCCGTCGCCGCCGCCTGGACCGCCATCACCCGACTGCTGCACCCGGCCGAGGTGACCCACCTGCCCTGGGTGGCCGCCGCCGGCCTCGTCGGCTTCATCGGCAACGAGGTGGTCGCCCGCTACCGCATCCGCGTCGGCCGCCGGATCGGCTCCGCCGCCCTGGTTGCCGACGGCCTGCACGCCCGCACCGACGGCTACACCTCCCTCGCCGTACTCGCCGCCGCCGGCGGGGCCGCCCTCGGCTGGCGCTGGGCCGACCCGGTCGTCGGTCTCGCCATCGCTGTCGCCATCACCTTCGTCCTCAAGGACGCCGCCCGCGAGGTCTACCGACGCCTCATGGACGCCGTCGACCCTGAGCTGGTCGACCAGGCCGAAACCACACTGCGCGGCGTCGACGGCGTCCGTGACGTCACCACCGTCCGGCTCCGCTGGATCGGCCACCGCCTCCACGCCGAAGCCGAACTCGTCGTGGACACCCACCTCAGCCTCGTCGCTGCCCACGAGATCGCCGCCGACGCCGAACACCAACTCACCCACGCCGTACCCCGACTCACCAGCGCCACCGTCCACACCGATCCCCACTGCCACCCCGGCGCCCACCACCACACCGACCTGTCACACAAACGCCGGCAGATGCTCCGCTGACGACCCGAGCGGGTGACGGCGACCGCACCGCCTGCGACGAACGTGAGGTCAAGCGGCCGTGACCGCGGTCAGTACCTCGAACAGAACCGACCCCGCATCCTCCTGCGCGTGACGCCGCGGCTTGGCCACCTGGAACGCGACCCGCTGCCGCTGGCAGCGGCGGCGTGTCGTGGGTGCAGGTTGGCGGCGTCCGGCTCGAATGGCTCCCCCCGTGACCGCTCGAGCCGGGCCCGGCCCTTGCCCTGCCAGGTCCCGGCCATCGCTGTAGATCAGAGGCGCCGCTTCTATGGTGCGTCGACAACCTCGCGGCCAAGGGGCCAGAACGCGGCCGGGACGAGCTTGAAGTTGGCGACACCGAACGGGATGCCGATGATCGTGAGGCAGAGCGCAATGCCAGCGATGATGTGGGACAGGGCCAGCCACCATCCGGCGAGCACCACCCACAAGACGTTGGCCAGCCCGGAAGCAATCCCGGCGCCGGGCTTGGGCACCACGGTGCGGCCGAAGGGCCACAGGGAATAGACGGCCAGACGCAGAGAAGCGACGCCGAACGGGATCGTGATGACCAGCACGAAGCAGATCAGCGCGGCGATACCGTAGCCGACGGCGAGCACGAGGCCACCGCCGAAGACAAGCCACAGCACGTTGAGCACGAACCGGATCATGTCTCTCAGCATGACCACCGCCCGCCACTCCGGGTGGCACCTGGCGGCAGCGGCCGTCGCACCGCGATCCGAGCCGCAGTCTTTCGGTGAGTCGTGCGGGCTCGGGAGGATGCTCAGTCACGCCACCTCCCGCGCCTCGGCGCTCCCGCCGCCTCCGGTGCCGACGGGCTGGTTGGGGCGGGGACATGTCCACGGACCCCGGCGGCGCGTCCGGGACGTCGGCGTCGGGCGGGCTGTGGGCACGAGGTGACCTGGTCGAGCGGGACCCGCTGGCGGTACGGGAAGAACTGCCCGCGCAGCGGGTGTCCGTCGGCGTTGGCCCGCCGCCACCATCGTCGTACGCGTTGTGGCAATCTGTCCCGACGGCGGAGCTCCTGGTTTCGGGGCGTTTCGGAGTGACAACCCTCTCTACCGGGCCTCCGCTGCCTCACGCTCCTCGACACGCCTTGACAAGCCACCAACCGACTCAACTGAACGGCGTTGGTGCTAGGGCGTTTATCGGATGTGCTGGTCGCCGGCGCGACACCGCCGACGGACGGCTCAAAGTCGCAGGCGATCTTCGCCCAGTCATGCTGAGATCAATTGTATGGATGATCATTTCCTCAATGAAGTCGACTTGCTGGACAGGATGGAACGGAACCTGGCAGAACATGCCTGTCACCTGCACCGGAGCATGACTGGTGCGACCGTCACAGAGGCTGATGACCTCCTGGTCGCCGACAGCGGCCTGGACGACGACACTTTCAATATCGTTGCCTTGGCCCGCTTCACCGTCACCGACGCTGCTGCACGTATCACCGAGACCGCTCGGACGCTGGCCCGCACCGGCCGCCGCTTCTCCTGGTGGGTGGGGCCTGCCTCGACACCACCGGACCTCACCACCCGCCTGACAGCGGCCGGCCTGCCGGCGTCCGAACGCGAGACGGCGATGTGGGCCGAGCTGGACAACACCCTGCCACCTCCCGCCGTCCAAGGACTGGACATCCAGAGGGTGGCCACGCCCGAACAGCTTGCCGATTACGCCACGGTTCTCGCCGCGAACTGGGACCCGCCTGCTGACACCGTCCGCCGCTTCTTCGACCAGGCTGCCCCGCAGGCACTGGCCACGCACTGCCCGGCCCGGTATCTGGTCGGCTACGTGGAGAGCCGTCCGGTCTGCTCCGCTGAAGTGTTTCATCACGCGGGAGTCGCCGGTGTCTACAACATCTCCACCCTGGCCGCCCACCGCCGACGGGGCTACGGCGGTGCCATCACGCTCGCGGCACTCCGCGCGGTCCGCGACCGAGATCACCGCATCGCGGTCTTGCAGGCGTCAGCCGACGGCGAGCCCGTCTACCGCCGCCTGGGGTTCCGCTCCTGTGGCCAGTTCACCGAACACACCATCAACCCTGAACCACCTCAACTCCACTGGCCCTCCGCCCGCCTTTCCTGACGGTGCTGGTCACCGCCACTCGTTGATGGCCGCTACGAGGACACTGGCCTCGTAGCGGACCGCGAGCTTGTCGTATCGCGTGGCGACAGCGCGGTGCCTCTTGAGGCGGTTGATCCCGCACTCGACCGTGTGGCGCTCGCGGTAGTCGGCCGGGTCGAAGTGCGGCGGCCGGCCGCCGCGGGAGCCGAGCTTCTGGCGGTTGCGTGCCTGGTCGGCCTTGTCGGGGATAGTGCAGCGGATCCCGCGGCGGCGCAGGTAGGCGCGGTTCTTGCGGGAGGCGTATGCCTTGTCGGCCCGCACCCGATCGGGGCGGACGCGTGGCCGGCCCCGCCCGATGCGGGGGGACACGGACCTTCTCCAGCACGGGTTCGAACTGCGGCGAGTCTTCACGCTGCCCGGCCGTCACCACGATCGACATGGGCTTCTGCCCCTGCTCGACGGCCAGGTGCAGCTTGGTGGTGAAGCCGCCGCGCGACCTACCCAGCCCATGATCATGGGGCTCGGCGACGATGCCGCCCGGTGGGTCCTTCTGCAGGTCGCCCTGCTTGCGGGCCCCGGCAGCATGTTGGTGCGCGCGGCAGACCGTGGAGTCGACGCTCAGGTCCCACGTGTTCGCACCCTTCGCATCGGCCAGGGAATGGAGTCGGGTGAGGATCAGGTGCCAGGTGCCGTTCCGCTGCCATCGGCGGAGCAGGTCGTAGGCCCGCCACGGCCCGTACTCGACAGGTACATCCCGCCACCGAACACCGGTACGAACCCGGAACCGTATGCCGTCGATCAACTGCCGCCGAGGCCAGACAGGCGGCCGCCCCGCCCTTGCACCCTTCGGCAACAACGGCTCCAACACCGCCCACTGTTCGCCCGTGAGATCTCCCCGACCCATGAACCGTGATCGTTCACAGTCCAAGATCCACTTTCGATACACGGCCTAGACCTGGCGCTGCGGTTGAACACCTTAAAGCTCATTTAGTCGCACCGATGACTGGCATGTGCTTGTTTCTGATGTGACAGTGGCTTCCTGCGCTTTGTCCCCGGGAGGCTGCGATGGATTCGGCGGTGCACGGCACGGTGGCGGGGGTGGTGCGCGACGTGGTCGCTGTCCACGCGCCGGAGGAGCTGGTGGTGGTGGAGGGTCTGGCGACGCTGGGCGGCCGGGCGGTCGCGCGCCGGTTGCGGGGTTCCGGAGCGCGTCGCGAGGCGCTGGGGTTCGGCCTGGCCGACGTCGCGGTGCTGGTGACCCCGGTGGTCTGGCTGGTGCTGAACGAGGTGGCGCAGCGTGCGGCCGGCGCGGCCGTCAACCGGGCGGAGCGGGGGTTCGGTGCGCTCTGGCGGCGAGTGTTCCAGCGGGGCACCGGCCAGGTCGTGGTGCCTCCGTTGTCCAAGGAGCAGCTGGGTGAGGTTCGGCGGCGGGTGTTGGAGGTTGCCGCCGAGCGGGGCCTGACCGAGGCGAAGGCGGTCGCGGTGGCCGACGCCGTGGTGGCCCGGCTGGCCCTCGATCAGAGCGCTGCGGAGGGGTAGGTCGTGCCTGGTGCCGGACGGCAGCTCGCCGCCACGACGCTGCGTTTCGTGTTGTTGTTGACGCTGCTGCTGGTCGCCAGCGTGTGGATGACTCAGTTCACGCTGGCGAATCTCGGGTTGCTCCGGCCGGCCGCCGTCACCTGCGCCGGCATGGTCCCGACAGATGACCGGCGGGTCACCTGGGACCCGACGGACTGCGTTGAGTTGCAGGCCGTCACACCGCCGTGGTGGGTGATCCCGGCGGCCTCCCTGCTGTTGCTCGGTGCCGCCGCGGTGTTGTTCGCGGTTCTGCCCCGGTGGAAGGCCCGGCGCGGGCGGGTGCTGCCGCTGGCCGCCGTCGACCGGGAAGGGCAGGTCGGCCGGATGGTCGCGGAACTGGTGGTGCAGACCGGGCTGCGGCGGGTGCCGACGGTGCTGGTCGACCCCACCGCGTTGTCGTCCAGCGCGGTGGTGTTCGGCCGGACCGGACGCCCCAGACTCTGTCTGCACGGTGGGCTACTGGCCCGGATGCGCACCGACCCGCATGCCGTCCGCGCGGTGCTACTGCACGAGCTGGGGCACATCGACAACCGGGACGTGACGCTGACCTACGCGACGGTCGCGCTGTGGCGGTCCTTCGTCGTGGTGGCGCTCGTGCCGTTCGTGGCCACGCACCTGCACCTGATCGTCAGGTTTCCCTTCACCCCCGGTGCGGTGCCTACGCATCGCAACCTGCTGGCGGCGGCCCTGCTGGTGGCGCTGGTCTACCTGTCGCGTTCGGACCTGCTCCGGACCCGGGAGTTCCACGCCGATCTGGCGGCGGCGCGGTGGGGCGCGGATCTGCGCGGCTGGCCGGCCCCGTCGCCGGCGCGGGCCGGCCGGGGCCGGCGCCTGCTGGCCGGTTTCGGTGAGCTGTGGCGGATCCATCCCGACTGGGAGTCCCGCCGGCGGGTGCTGGCCGACCCCGGCGTGTTGTCCCGCATCCCGGCACTGGCGATGTTCCTCACCGGTGCCGCCCTGATCCTGGTCGATGCTCAACTGTTCTGGATTGACCCGTCGGCGGTCGCCTCGGCGGCCGGCTCGACGGTCGCTCCGGCGGTCGCCTCGGTGGCCGCGGTGGCGCTGCTGGCCACCGGCGTGATCTCCAGTCTGGTCTGGCAGGCGGTGGTGCCGGCTTGGCGGGCGGGTCGCGGTGGCCCCCGGGGCCTGCGGGCCGGGTTGTGGCTGGGGCTGGGCATGCTGCTGACCGAGTTCGTGTCCGGCCGGGTCGCGATCTGGGAGTGGCTGCCCCAGCAGCCCTTGCTGCTGGTCCTGCTGGTCGTCGCCGGCGTCGCGGTGACCTGGTGGATCACACAGTGCTGTTACCTGTGGGTGTCGGCATGGCCGGGACGTTCCCTCCGCCCGGTGCGGTGGATCGTGTTCGTCACCGGCTTCGTCGCGATCGTGGGCTGGATGACGTGGTGGCGCGGCCCGGGTATCTGGTTGGCGCACGGCGTGCCCATACCGCGGAGCAACATCGCGCTGCTCCTCGCGCCGGGTGGTCTCGAACCCGGGCAGTTGCTGCCGTACGAGGCGGTGCTGCCGGCCTATGTCGTGCTCTTCTGGTTGACGTCCATGATGGTGCTGGAGGCCGTGCCGCTCAGCCAGATCGCGGTCGCTGTTTCATGGGCCATTCCGCTCGCCGCCTGGCTGGTCCGGCCCCGCCCGGCGCCGGGTCCAGGTCTGGCTCCGGTGCCGGGGCCGGGTGCGGAGGTCCTCGTCGCGCCGGCTCCGGCCATGCCGCCGCGGCCGGTGCCGCTGCCCCGATTCCGGCGGCTGGTGCTGCCCGCCCTCGCCGGTACTGTGCTGTGCTGGGCCGCGGTCGCGACGACGATGGCGGTCATGCACCTCGCCCTGCCGGTGATCGGGACCCGGGCCCAGATCTTCGTCACCGTCTATCAGGGCTGGGTCACGTTCGCCCTGCTGGGCGCGGCGGCGCTGAGCGCCTTCGTCGCCAGCATGCTCGCCGGCCGCTACCAACTCGTCGCGGCGGTCATCGCAGGCCAGCTGACCGTGCTCGGTGGTTCGGTGGGCGTGCTCGCGCTCGTCGCCGTCGACGGCTGCGTGGGGCCGTTGACGCTGTTCCACACCTCCTGCGGCTGGCAGCCAGGGCAGGCGTGGACGGCGTGGCGTGGGCTGCTCGACGAGATTCTGGTGTTGGCGCTGATCGCGGCCATCCCGGCCGCCGGGCTCGTCGCCGGCGCGCGGGCCGTCACCGCCCGGTGGCGGCGGGACCGGCCGGCGGCCGTCGGCGTGCCGGGGCGGCCGCGAATGGTGGTGCGGCGTGCGTTCGTCACGGTGGTCGTCTCGATGGCAATGACGCTGATGATCGCGCTCGAGGCGGCCGCACCGGCCGGGGAGGGCACCGCTGCCCGACCCGGACCGAGCAGCAGCACCCCGCCGACCGGCGGTGCCGCGCCCACGGCCGGTCCGACCGGTTCCCCGGGTTCGCCGCGGTTGAAGGCCGTCGAGGTGGCGGCCTGGATCAGCCGGGGTGGCGGCAGTCTGACGACCCGGTTCTTCGACGTGTACGGCAAGTTCGCCGTCGCCATCAGCGACCTGAAAGCGCGGAAGCCGGGCGCGAACGGCAAAGTCGAGGTGGACGAGGCCCGGATCCGGCCGCTGTGCGCGAGCATCGAGACGATCGCCCAGGAGGCCGCTCGCTACGCAGCCGTGCCCGACGCGCAGGCGCAGACGAGCTGGCAGTCCTTCGTCGAGCACGCCGCGCGGGCGGGCCGCGACTGCTCGCGCTCCTTCGAAACCGGGGACAGTCAGCCCTTCGTCACCTCGATCGCCGACCTGCAGCTCGCGTACACGCACCTGGCAGCGGTCGGCCAGCGGTTCACGGACATCCGCAAGGCCGGCGGGGGCTGACGGGCGCTGTGGCCTTCCTCGGTGTCACGTCGTTCGGTGTCGGGGTCGTCACGGCACCCTCCTCACCATGCACAACGCGCGGTGCGTCTGGCCGGAAACACCGTTAGATCCACAGACCGGCGCCGATGACGGCGACCCGTGCGGGATCACGCATGGTCGGTTCCTCGCTCGCGTACGTGATCCTGCAAGAGCGTTCTTGCGGTTTGGAAGGTGTCGGCGCGTGTGGCGCCGACGAGGCCGATGCAGCCGCGTTTGGCCCAGCCCGTGACGTAGAGTCCCGGCTCGCCGAGCACCGCCCCGGCGCGATGCGGAACAGTGCGGGTACCGGGGTCGAAGGGCACACCTGCCAGGGGTGAAACGGCGTAGCCGATGGCGCGGTAGACGGCCTGGACCTTGTGGTCCTCGTAGTCACCGGAACCGGTGATGTGCCCGTAGCCGTCGGGCACGGCGCGTTCGGTGCGCAGCCCTTGCACCCGGTCGACGCCGAGAACGGCTGCGGGGATCCGGTAGAAGTGCAGGTGGACGCGCCGTGACGCGGTCCGTGCGGCAGCGGGGATCCGCGACCAGGCTCGCAGGATGTCGACGACCTTCCGGGTGGGCGCGAATTGCCGGGTCATGCGCTCCATGTGCAGATCGGGGGCCAGGTCGGCAGGGTCAACGATGACATCGACGTCGTCCTGGTCACCGAGCTCGCCCAGCTCCGTAGGGCTGAAGCGGGTGTCGGCCGGGCCGCGGCGCGCGAACAGATGGATGTCGCGGACCGGGCTGGCGGCGAACTCGTTCAACACGTGCAACGGGATGCCGGTGCCGGCGAGGGCGTACGCGGGCTTGCTCAGCATCCGGATCACGTCGAGGGCGACGTTGCCGGCGCCGATCACGGCGACGGACTCCGCGCGCAGCGTCCACGCCGGCGACGCGTCGGGGTGGCCGCTGTACCAGGCGACGAAGTCTGCCGCCCCGAAGGAGCCGGGCAGATTGAGGCCGGGCAACTCGACGGGGACGTCGCGCCGGGCGCCGGTGGCGATGACGACCGCGTCGTAGCGGTTGCGCAGGTCGCGCACCGTGACGTCGGTGCCGATCTCGACACCGCAGAAGAGCCGGGCGCCGCTGCCGGCGAGCACGGCACGAAGCTCGCCGGTGAGCTTCGTGACCCGGGCGGGATGGTCCGGGGCGATGCCGTGCCGGACCAGGCCATACGGGGCGGGCAGCCGCTCGAATATGTCGATCCGCGTCCCGGGTGCGAGTTCGCTCAAGGCACCGGCGGCGTGGACACCGGCCGGGCCGGCGCCGACGATCGCCACGGACAACTCGATCGTCACTCCGTCTCCTGCGGTGGCAGCGCGGCCATCCGATCGCCCTCGTAGATGCAGTCGACGGGGCATTCGTCGACGCACGCCTTGTCCTTCAGATCCACGCAGGGCAACGCGATCACGTAAGTCACGGGTGAACGCTAAAACCTCAACCGCACTTCACCTCAACCGCTTGAACTCAACCAGGGTTCACGTTTTACGGTCTCCGGGTGCCACCAGAGCAGCCTGCGGGCCCGGATGATCTGCTCACCGTCGGCGAGGTCACTGCTCGTACCGGGCTGCCCGCCTCCGCACTACGGTTCTACGAGGACAAAGGGCTGATCGCCGCCGAGCGCAGCCCTGGCAATCAGCGCCTCTACCGGCGCCATATGCTGCGCCGCATCTCTCTTGTCCTCGCCGCCAAGCGGCTCGGCGTCTCGCTCGCCGACGTCGCTGCGATCCTCGCCACGCTGCCGGCCGGCCAACCGCCAAGCCAGCACGACTGGCACCGCGTGTCGCGTATGTGGAAAGGCGAGCTGGAAGCCCGGCGGCGCTACATCGGGAACCTCGAGCGCCAGCTCACGGGCTGCATCGGATGCGGCTGCCTCTCCATGCGGTCGTGTGGGACGCGCAATCCCGGGGATCGGCTTCGCTATCAGGGCCAGGGACCGGTACGCCTCGACGAGAGGTGTGAGCAGGACAGCTCGGGCTTGACCTGAAGTCGGGTTGAATGTCTAGCGTCGTTGTTGTGGATCAACGAATCGGCGTCGCGGAGCTGATGCAGGGTGCCTTCCGCCGCTGTCCGACGGGGGTGACGGTCATCAGCGCGGCCGGACCGGACGGTCCGGCGCCGCGACGCTCGTCACGGCTGCTGTGCTCGAGGTGTTCCTCGGGCCATGACGGTCCGCTCGTCCATCACGCCAGGGATTTCGTCACTACACCGTTGTTGCCGAGAGGAATTCGATGAGGCTGTCATCTCTGCTGCGCCCGCGGACCATCGCGAGCGCCCACTGCGACCTGCCCTGTGGGGTCTACGACCCGGCCCAGGCCCGCATCGAGGCCGAGTCGATCCTCGCGATCAGCAAGAAGTACCAGGACAACACCGACCCGGAGTTCCGCGCCCGTTCGCTGATCATCAAGGAGCAGCGCGCCGAACTGGTCAAGCACCACCTCTGGGTGCTGTGGACCGACTACTTCAAGGCGTCACACTTCGAGAAGTACCCGCAGTTGCACGGCCTGTTCAACGAGGCCACCAAGCTGGCCGGTGCCAGCGGCACGAAGGGCTCCGCCGACCCGGCCGTCGCCG
Source organism: Micromonospora sp. NPDC002717 (assembly GCF_040295705.1). Taxonomy (NCBI): domain Bacteria; kingdom Bacillati; phylum Actinomycetota; class Actinomycetes; order Micromonosporales; family Micromonosporaceae; genus Micromonospora; species Micromonospora sp. NPDC002717. Next base: position 13,589 of record NZ_JBEOVW010000021.1, read on the forward strand.
AGCAACTCCTCGCCAAGATCGAGGAGATCGCGAACATCTTCTGGGAGACCAAGCAGAGCTGACACGTGGGTGATCGGGTGGCGCCCTGCCACCCGGTCCCGCGAAACCCGTTGAGGAGGGTGTATGCCGTCTCGCACTGATCTCGTCGAGAATGTGATGAGCCGTTTCCCACAGGTACCGCACGAGGCGGTCATCAAGGAGGACCTGCTGCGCGGCGGGCTCGCCTTCGACGACTCGGCGCTGACGGACAACGAAACCGGCGACGTCAAACCAAAGTCGTACTTCATCTTCTCCTTCGACCACCGGACCCTGCCGGAGCTGGGCACGGCGGCGCTGCGCCGGCCACCGGAGGAAATCGTGCTGACCGGCGGGCCGTACGGGCTGCGGCGGACGATCGTGTCGGTCCGCACCAATCCTGCCTCGCCGTACCGCGTCAGGACCGGCGACGACGGACGGACGCGACTGTTCCTGGACGGCAAGCCGATCGCCGACGTCGGGCTGCCGCCAATGCCGGCGTACTACCAGCAACCGCTGGCCAACGGGAAATCGGTGATGGAGGTGGCCCCGACGATCCAGTGGGGCTACCTCATCTACCTGACCGTCTTCCGGGTCTGCCAGTACTTTGGCGCCAAGGAGGAGTGCCAGTACTGCGACATCAACCACAACTGGCGGCAGCACAAGGCGGCCGGCCGCCCGTACACCGGGGTCAAACCCGTCGACGAGGTCCTCGAGGCCCTGGAGATCATCGACAAGTACGACACCGAGCGTGCGTCCCAGGCGTACACGCTTACCGGCGGCAGTATCACTTCCAAGGTCGACGGGCGCACGGAGGCCGACTTCTACGGCCGGTACGCCCAGGCGATCGAGGAACGGTTCCCGGGGCGCTGGCTCGGCAAGGTGGTCGCGCAGGCCCTGCCCCGCACCGACGTGCAGCGGTTCAAGAACTATGGCATTCAGATCTACCACCCCAACTACGAGGTGTGGGACAAGCGCCTATTCGAGCTCTACTGCCCCGGCAAGGAGCGCTACGTCGGCCGCGAGGAGTGGCACCGCCGCATCCTCGACTCGGCCGAGATCTTCGGGCCGCGCAACGTGATTCCGAACTTCGTGGCCGGCGTCGAGATGGCCGCCCCGCACGGCTTCACGACCGTGGACGAGGCCATCGCGTCCACCGCCGTGGGCCTCCAGTACTTCATGTCGCGCGGCATCACCCCGCGCTTCACCACCTGGTGCCCCGAGCCGACCACGCCGCTCGGCCGCATCAACCCCGAGGGGGCGCCGCTGGAGTACCACGTCCGGCTGCTGGAGGTCTACCGCGCGACCATGGAAGGCAACGGCCTCTCCAGCCCGCCCGGATACGGGCCGGCCGGACCCGGCCACGCCGTGTTCTCCGTCAGCTCCTTCATGGACAGCCTCCCAACTGGGCGTTCGTGATGACAGAATCCCTGTCGCCTTGAACGGCCAGGAGCCGGCACTCTTGCAGGCCTTTGTCGCGCGCCGGAGTCCGCGTTGTCCCGTGTTGAGCCTGCCGCACCCGCCTCCGATGCCGGGCCTCCACCCTGCGCGTCCGGGCCCGGTACTGGCGCCACCGTCGTAACCGCGCTGGCCCGGCTTCGGCGCGCGGCGGGCGACGGCACGGCGGCGGGCCTTGGTGTCGGCCAGGTGCATGCGATGCTCGGCGCGGATCGCCCGCCCCGACACCAACAGCCCCTCCCGCCGGGCCCGGCCACGGCGTACGGGTGGATGATGCCCACGTCCACACCCACCGCAGAGTTCGCCAAATGCACCACCTTCGGATCAAGCCCGGCATCTCGAACGATCCGCAGTGCCTCCCGGAACGTTGGCAGCTGCCGCGCGATGCTCGGGCATCCAGGCACGACTCAGGCAGTGCCGTCCCTGTCCGCGAAGGCGATGCCGGCCAGCTTGCCACGGGGTCGCTCGGCGTCGGGGAGGTCCAGTTCGTCGAAGATCGCCGCCGCGTCGCGCCACGCGGTGCGGGCCGCGGCCAGGTCACCGGCCGCCTGATGGGTGTCGCCGAGCTTGTCCAGCACATCGGCTTCGTCGTACCGGTCGCCGAGTTCCCGGTGCAGGCGCAGCGCGCGGTGGTAACAGTCGAGCGCCCGCAGGTGCTCGCCCCGCCCGTGCTGGGCGAAACCCAGGCTGTCCCAGATCATGGCAGCGCCGCGTCGGTCGTCGGTTCGCTCATTGAGCCGCAGGGCCTCCCGGAGGTGCGGCAGCGCCGCCTCGTGGTCACCCCGCTGGGCGTACGACCAGCCGAGATTGTTCAACGCCTTCGCCTGGCCGGGCAGATGCCCGGCACTGCGGTACAGGTCGAGTGCCTGCCGGGTCGGGTCGAGCGCGGCGTCGTGCCGGCCCTGGCGGGCCAGCACCCAACTGATGCCCAGGTGAGCGTGCGCCTGACCCGCGTCGTCGCCCAGCCGCCGGTACAACGCCAACGTGTCCCGGTAGTGACGGTGGGCGTCGGAGTGCCGCTCCAACCAGGTGTAGGCGATGGCGAGGCCGTGATGTGCCTGGGCCTGCCCGAACAGGTCGGCCGCGCGCCGTGCCGCCGCCAGCGCCGTCTGCTGGACCGCGCTCAGGTCGTCCCAGTGCCCACGCCGGTCGAGATACGTGGTGAGTACCGTCGCCAGGGACCAGACGTGGGTGTCGAAGCCCTCGGCGGCGGCCTGCGCCACGGTGGCCAGCAGCACCTGGTGCTCTCCGGTGAACCAGTCGACCGCCCAGATGTGGTCCGACCCGGTCGACACGGTCACCCCGGCCCGCGCCGGCGGCAGGGTCACCGGGCAGGCCAGGCGGTAGGGATAGAACAGCTCGTCGGCGGCGTGGGTGGTGTGCAGATAGTGGTCGAACAGGCGGTGCCGGGCGGCCTCCCGGTCCGCCGTCGAGTCGACCTCGTCGCACAGTTGTGCGGCGTAGGCGCGCAGCAGGTCGTGCATGGCGTACCGGCCCGGGGAACGCTCGGTGAGCAGGTTCGCCCGGGTCAGCCCTGCCAGCAGCGGACGGACCTGGGACAACGACACCCCCGCCAGGCTCGCCGCCGCAGGCTGCCCGACGTCGGGCCCGGGGTGCAGGCCCAGCCGCCGGAACAGCCGCGCGGACCCGGCGTCCAACGCCTGATACGACCAGGAGAAAACGACCCGTACGTCGGTGGCCGGATCACCGGCGTCGAACGCCGACAGGTCACCCGCGCGGGTCGCGGCGAGTTCGGCGGCGAGCGTGCCCAGCGGAAGGTCGGGGGCGGTGGCGGCCCGGGCCGCCACGATCGCCAACGCCAGCGGCAGTCGGGCGCACCGCCCGACGATCGCCTCGACCGCCGCCGGCTCCGCCTGACAGCGGCCCCGGCCGAGTCGGCGTTCCAGCAGCGCCCGCGCCTCGTCCGGGGCGAGCAGGTCCAGCGACACCGGGTGGGCGCCGTCGGTGACGGTCAGCCCCGTCAACTGGTTACGGCTGGTCACCACCACCAGGCAGCCCGACGTACCGGGTAGCAGGGGTCGTACCTGGTCGGCGTCCCGGGCGTTGTCCAGCAGCACCAGCATCCGTCTGCCGGCTACCGTCGTCCGGAACAGGGCCGCCTGCTGGGTGGGGTCGCTGGGCATGCGCTGCGGGGACACGTGCAGCGCCTCCAGGAAACCCCGGAGCGCCTCGCCTGGCGACACGGCTCGTCCGGCGAGGTCGAAACCACGCAGGTTGACGTACAACTGCCCGTCCGGGAAGCGGTGCGCGACCCGGTGCGCCCAGTGCACGGCCGTCGTGGTCTTCCCGACCCCGGCGGTACCGCTGATGGTGCAGATGATCACCGTCCGGTTCGTACCGGCGTCGGTCGGGGTGTCGGCGTCTTCCGGCAGCAGGGCGTCCAGTTCCCGCAGGGCCCCCGCCCGGCCGGTGAACCCGGCCAGGTCCGCCGGGAGTTGAGCCGGGGCGGGTGTGGACCCGGCGGGCGGGCCGGCCGAGCGGCCCCCGGGCTCAGCCGGCTCCCCAGCCGGCACGCCGCCTCCGCGCGCCGGCTCCGGCCCGGTCACCTCCTGGCGCAGCACCCGCAGGTACGTCTCCGCCAGTTCGGCGGCCGGTTCCACGCCCAGGTCCTCCACCAGCCGACGCCGCGTGTCGGCGTACACCCGCAGTGCATCCGCCTGGCACCCGGATCCGGCGAGCGCGACGAGGTAGTGCGCGACCAGCCGCTCCCGCAACGGATGGGCGTCGACGAGCGGACGCAGGGTGCGTGCGACGGTCTCGTGCCCGCCGAGCGCCAACTCCACCGCGGCCAGCTGCTCCTGGGCGAGCAGCCGCTGCTCGTCCAGGCCCGCGGCGGCGGCCTCGACGAACGCTCCCGCCGCCCCGGCCAACGCCGGCCCGCGCCACAGGGCCAGCCCGGCGCGCAGCAGCCGCGCTGCCTCCGCCAGTTGTCCGGCCGCCTCCGCAGCCCGGGCCTGTCGCAGCAGGACGGTGAACTCGGCCAGATCCAGTGCGCCGTCGTCGACGAGCAACCGGTAGCCGCCGCTGTGTGTGACGAGTGCCCCGGAAAGGTCGGCGGCACGCAACGCGGCCCGGATCCGGGACACGCACACCTGGACCTGGGTCCGCGCGCTCACCGGCGGGTCGGCGGCCCACAGCGCCTCGATCAGCTGCCCTGGCGAGACCAGCCGGCCGGCGTTGAGCATCAGCAGCGCCAGGAGCGCGCGGTGCTGCGGCCGGTCGATGGGCAGGGCCCGCCCCGCGACGGAGACCTCCACCGGGCCGAGGACGCACCACCTCATTGTCATCCCTGCTCCTGTGACCGGACGATCACCATCCTATGTGGTCGATGTGGTGGCAAGCCGTCGGCTAGCCGACGGCAAGCGTGGTCTCCGACGCTCATGTCAGCCGCCGACAAACGTCCGGCGGAGCTGACCGGCGTGCCGTGCACACCGGTCGGCGCTTCGAAACGACAGGAGGTCATCAGATGCGAATCCGCACCAGTACCGGTCCCGTTACCGCAGCCGTCGTGCTGGCCGCGTCGCTGGCGGGTGCCGGCTGGGCGGCCCCGGCCCTCGCCGAGTTCGATCCGATCCCGGCGAAACCCGTCGTGACCGGGGTCGAGAAGGTTGCCGTGACGACGACCTTCGGCAGCTCGGACCGAACCCGTACGGTGCCCTGCCCGGCCGGCAAGGTCGCCCTCGGTGGGGGTGGCTACCTGACCAGCCCCTCGGACGCGGCCGGACGGGTGGCGATGGACAGGTCCGCGCCGTCCACCGACGGTACGAGCTGGACGGTGTCGATGCGTGAGGTCGGCGCGGTCAAGTACACCGGAGACTGGCGCTTCACCTACTTCGCCTTCTGCGCCGACCGGCCGTCCGGCTATCAGGTGGTGTCGGAGGTCAAGGCCGGATGGAACGACCACCACCGGTTGTCCAAGACCGCGGCCTGCCCGGGCACCACGAAGGTCCTCGGCTCGGGCGCAGAGGTGTACAACTCGAACAGCGCCTTCGTCCTCGACCGGGTTTCCCTCGGCGACGCCCTGTGGCCGAACGGGGGAACCAACTACACCTGGGCCGTCGCCCGGACGGTGGACCAGGGCACGGTGGCGCACGGCACGGAAGCCCTCCGGACGTTCGCCATCTGCGCCAACGAGCCCGCCGGCTACGAGGTGGTACGTGCGGCGTCGGAGATCACGAGCGGTTCGCTCAGGAACGTCGCCGGCTCCTGCACCCTCGGCAAGCTGCTCAGCGTGGGCGCCGGCATCGAGGTCTCCAGCATCCACGAGGACGACCGGACGCAGACCCTGCTCACCGGGCTGAACGGCACGGCTGGCACGGCGAACGCCTGGGCCCACGAGGACGCCGACGGATACGCCGAGACGTGGGGGCTCTCGCTGGCCCTGGTCTGCGCGAGCTGACCCGCCGCGGTGGGTGTCGCCGGGATCACCGCGACACCCACCGCGGGTTCCGGTCACCGACCGGAGGCGGGGCTACGGCGAAGACCCTGGACGCTGCCGCGTTGTCGGATCGGTGGACACGCCGAGCCTTGTCAGAGCACACCAGCGGCAGGGGCTTTGGCCGTAGACCGTGGACGGCCCCGGTCGGAGCCTGGAGACAGTCCGACCGGGGGCCACCGATCATGGCAGCGGATCGCCCGAGCGTGAGCCTGCCCGTCCGGTTACGGCTCCGGTCACGGACTCGTCCGTCCATGACCGGCCCGGTGCGGGGCGGAGGACCGCATGCCGTAGCACCCGGCGCATCATCGCGGGCCGCATGAGCGCCTGAGGGGGATCGATCAGACCCGCCACACGCATGAACCCCTTCGTCACTTCCGGGTCCTGGGTGGCGGCGTACTGAAGGCGGGCCATGTAGGCGTTGCCGATCCGCACCTTGAGGGTGCGCTTGCCCTCCACGCCCGGGAAGTCGAGGTCGCCGCCCGCGGCGATGTCCCACGGGGTGTCGATGACCCGGGACAGGTCAGCGAAGAAGCGCTGCGGTGTGGGCGCACGCCCCTCACGCAGATGCTGCCGCAGCGTCATCGCCTCGATCGCGGCGACGCTCATGCCTTGGCCGTAGACGGGGTTGAAGCTGCAGAAGGCGTCGCCGATGACCAGGTACCGGTCAGGGAGGCGCAGCAGTCGCTCGTACCGCCGGCGGACGCTGGCGGGGAAGCGGAAGGAGACGGGGTCATCGAGCGCCTCGGCGTCGCGAACCGCGTGGTAGACGTCGGGCACCGGCAGGGAACGAACGAATTCGAGGAACGCCCCGGGATCGGTGGGCGGGTAGTCCCCGAGCAGTCCGGTCAGCGAGAGAATGCAGACGTCCCGGCCGACCTGGCCGAAGAAGGCCCCTCGCGGGTGGCCCGGGGAAGCGACCGGGTTGATCGACTGCACGCCGTCGAACATCTCAGGACGGGTGCGGTAGTGCCGGGTCGTGTACGCGAGCCCGACCTTGACCCGTTCCTCCTCCGGCCGCTGGTATCCCAGACTCTCGAGCCAGGCAGGCGTACGGGAGCCTCGGCCGGTTGCGTCGACAACCAGATCGGCATCCAGCACCTCGACGTCGGCGTTTCCGGTCCGCCGCTGCACCCGTACCCCGACGATCTGCTCCCGATCGTCGGTGGCGACAAGGCCGAGCACGTCACACTCCTGTATGAAGGTGACGTTCGGCAGGGCCGCGACCCGGTTGCGGACGTGGTTCTCGAGGACTGGGCGGGGGGCGGTCACCGAGATGAGCCCGGTGTGGGCGGGCTGTATCTTCCGGCCGTTGAAGAACCACCGCATCTCCCCCAGATCGCCGGTGGGCACCCCGCTGGCGCGCAGTTCGTCGGTGATCCCGGGGAACAGTTCCTCGAGGATGAGGTGTCCCCGTGCGTGCAGGCCGTGCGCGTGGACGGTGTGCGGCGCACCCTTGCGAGGCGTGCTGACGCCCAGCACCTTGTCACGCTCCACGACGACGACGTCCGCGTAGGATTCGGCCAGGACCCTGGCCGCGAGGATGCCGCCCATGCTTCCGCCGAGCACGACGGCGCGGGCTCCGATATGACTCATCGACGTTTACCTTCCTGATGGAAACCGGTCGGCCTGCCGCGGTGCGACGTCAGCATGGAGGCGCCTTTCGATGGCGGTCGGTCGGCCGAGGACCGGCCGGGGTTCTCGAAGGGTCGAACCGGCCTGAGCGTCGTTTACGGGGCTACCGCCAGGGTTGTCACCGGCGGCTCCCGTGGCATCTCCCCGCGTGCGATGCCGGCGACGTGCACCAACACGGGTCCGCACCGGTGCGGCAGGCCCGGCCAACGGAGAGTGCGACGCGGTGGGAAGTCTTTGCCGTCAACCGCGAGCGGTCCGGGAACGTGGACGGCCTGGGCGGGCCGTCACGACGGCCGTCACCGGTCCGGACTTGAGCGGAGCCATACCCAGTGCGCGACGACGACCGCCATGTGCAGGGGTGAGCGCCGTGCGGTGGAACCGCCCGTCGAGTGGTGCACGGGAGCCGGGAGCGGTCTTGTCCACGGCTGCCACGAGTCCTCCCACCGCGGCACCGAAAGGTGTCGAGGCGCGCCAAGGCAACCGTGACGAGCGGTAACTCGCAGGACGGGTGCGACGGCTCGTCAGCCCAGATCGTTCAGGCGGACGCTGAGACCCTTTCCTTCGAATTCCTCGCACACGAACGCTGGCTGGCGAGGCTTGCTCAGCGCGGGGTCGTACCGGTAGCCGATCTCGGCGAAATCGAGGAGGTCATCCGGATTCTCGACGCGGGCTGTCAGCAGCCATCGAGCGAAGGCGCCGCGCGCGATCTTGGCGTGCACCACCACGAAACGCGGCTCTCCCGTCTTCGGGTGCACCGTCATGAAGCGGGGACTGATGAACCGGTCCCGGTCGAGGAACGCCGTGACGGTCTTGTTGTACTCCACTGCGGCGAGATTGACGATGACGCCCGCGGACGGCAGACACCGGGCGATGGAGTCGCCCCAGAATTCGTACAGGTTGGAGTAGGGCGGATCGGGCAGCCGGTAGCCCATCTCGAGTCGGTACGGCTGAACCGCGTCGTGAGGACGCAGGATCCCGTACAGACCCGAAAGGATCCGCAGTCGGTCGTCTGCATACGTGCGGTCGGCCGCCGAGAAGTCACACGCGCGCAGCCCGCTGTAGATGTCGCCCGCGAAGCTGTCGATTGCCGGAGACTGCCGCTCGCGCTCGACGCCCCAGCTCGCGAGGAGCGCATGGGTCTTCTCGGCCAGCGCCGGCGAGATCTCCATGACGGTCGCCAACTGCTCCACCGACAGGGTCTGAAGGTAGGCCGCCAACTCCTCGGCCCTGCCGCGCAGTGCCGGCTCGGTCAGTGTCGCGTCGCCGCGGGGCGCCGACCGCATGACCTTGGAGGTGTGGATGAGGACGATCATCACTTGTCGATCGACTTGATGAGTTCCTTGATGACGCGCTTCAGCTCGGTCTTCTTGGCTCGCGCGTCCTTCATGTCCTGGAAGTAGGCCATCCGGCGACCGTCCGTGTAGTTGCCCTCCAGCAGCTTGCTGTCGATGTCCACTACCAGCGGGTTGTGGAACACCAGGTGGACGTGCTCCTTGGCCCACAGGTTGAACGTCGCCAGGTACTCCCCCTTGTAGGAGAACGACGGCGCCTTCCACTTGATCTGCTCGGTGATCTTCGGATTGATGGCCTTGATGCTCTCGCGGAGCATCTCGACCTCCGCCTTGAAGGGGTGGTCGAGTTTGTCCATGAACGCGTCAACCTCGTCAGTCTTGTTGACGGTGTTGTCGACCTTGCCCATTTCGCCTCCGCACCGAGATCGATACCCCTGGCGAGCATACCGAAGTCAGGCGTCGGTTCACGGTGGCAAAACGTGGCCGAGACCTCCGAGCGGGTGGTGGTGCGACCGCCGGCGTCGCACCACCACCCCGTGGGCGAACGGCTATCCCGCCGACCGCAGGACGAAACCCTCCAGCGTGGTGACGATCTCGGACCTGTTCTCGCGGTGGCGCAGGCAGTACGTGGTCGGGTACCAGCCGGCCGTCTGCCACGCCTGCGGCTGCTTGATCGGGAAGCAGCCGTCCGACACGGCGCCCGAGGCGAGCTTCCGGTACCAGTCCTGGGTGACCATGGGCTCGTAGAACGTCAGGCGTCCCGCGTAGGAGCCGTAGATGAAGGTGTGCGTGAAGGGCTGGCCGTTCAGCTCAGGCCCGTTCAGGTCGATCAGGTGGTTGCCCATACCCGGCTCGACGGCCCCGAAGTCGCTGTAGTCGGCAGGCATGTACTTCGCGGGGACGGGCTGGCGACCCACCTCCCAGTCGTCGCAGTTGACGAGCATCCCGCACGGCCCCGGGCGGATGGCCAGCCGCTCCTCGTTGGAGTTCATGTAGAAGTGCACGTCGAAGTGCGGGCGGTCGTAGATGTGTTCGGGCAGATGGCCGGCCGGGTTCCAGTTCATCAGGACGTACTGGAACGGTGTGTTCACCCGCGAGCGGAACTCGTCGCTGAGTCGCAGCGGATGCTCGTACCCGCCCGTGCACTCCGTGTGCTGGTCGGTCACGCCGTCGCCGTTGACGTCGTAGCACCACAGGCCCGCTGTCGGCGGGTGGCTCGGCAGACCGTCGAGCGCGTTCACGCCCATGACCAGGCCGATGGTGTGCGGCACCCCGTTGCGGGACTGCGAGAACGCACGGATCGTGCCGTTCCCCATCCTCGACGACTGCCCGTAGGAGGCGCAGACCCCGAGGTACGAGGCGGTGCGGCGGACGAGGACGTCGGCGGCCTTCTTCGGCACCGTGGCGTTGAACTCGACGCCACTCTTCACGGTCGGTGCGACACAGACCGCCACCCGCGGACCGCGGGCCGAGACGGGATTCGGGGTGAGGGCGACGACGAGCGCGAGCGCAGCCAGCGCGGCCGCCGCCGCCACGGCGACGGTGCGGATTCTTCGACGGGGCATGACGCCTTCCTTCTTGGGAGATGAGGGACCAGGGACGCCCGGTTGCGGTCGGGCGCTGGGCGGACCACCGACGGTCCGCACGACGGGATCACTGAACGGTCTGTCCGGCCTCCGGGGGCATGCCGGGATGCCCCGCGCCGGTGGGCGGCACGGCCCGGAGCCGGACGACGAGGAGCGCCGCGACCGCGAGGAAGAGGACGAGGTTGATCAGGCTGGCGCCGTGCAGCGCCTGCGTGAACGCCTCCCGGGCGGAGTCGAGCAGCTCCGCCGCGACAGGTTGCGGCAGGGTGTCCGCGACGGCCGCGGCGCCGACGATGCTCTCCCCCGCGGCCATGGCGGCCTCGGGCGGCACGGCCGACGGCACCTCGACCGCGGAACCGTAGACAGCCCCGGCGACGCTGCCGAGGATCGCGACGCCGAGCGCCACCCCGAGTTCCCCGCCCGTGGAGGACAACGAGCCGGCGGCTCCCGCCTTCTCCGGTGGCGTCGCGCCCATCAGCACGGCGTTGGCCAGCGTGGCGCTCGGGCTGCCACCCACGTACATGATGACCAGGCCGACGATCAGGGTCGCCAGGCCGCCGGAAACGCTGACCTGGGTGATGACCAGGGCACCGACCGCCGCGAGGACCATCCCGGCCGCGAGGACGTAGGCCGGCCGCACGGTACGGGCGACGGCCGGTCCGATGTTGCCGCCGACGATCATCGCGCCGGCCGGAATCAGCATCCAGAGCGCGACCTTGAGTGGAGACATTCCCTCCACCAGCTGCATGTAGAGGGTCGACACGAGGCCGGCCCCCGCGGTGATGAAGCCGAACGCGAGGCCGAGCAGCACGATCGTGCTCACGACCGGGTTGCGGAAAAGCCCGAGGTCCAGCATCGGGTGGGTGAGATGCCGCTGGCGGGCGACGAACATCAGCGCGAAGGCAAGCCCGACGATGACGGCGCCAATGGGCGTCGGCTGCCAACCGGCCCGTGCGATCTCCTTGAGCCCGTAGACGACCGGCAGGAGCGCGGCGAGCGAGAGCACCGCGCTGAGCGGATCGAGTCGCCCGGGGTGCGGGTTGCGGGCGCCCGGCAGCAGCCCTGGTCCGACCACCAGCAGCAGCGCCATGACGGGAACGCCCATCAGGAAGATCGAGCCCCACCAGAACGAGTCGAGCAGGAGGCCACCGACCACCGGGCCGAGGATCACGCCGAGCATGATGGAGGTCCCCCAGATGCCCATCGCGGCGCCCATCTGCATCGGATTCGGAAAGAGCTGACTGATCAGGGCGAGCACGGAGGGCATCACCGTCGCCGCCGCGATCCCGAGCAGGGCGCGGGAGACCAGGAGCATCTCGATCGAGGTCGAATAGGCCGCGAGCAGTGATGCGACCATGAAGCCGGCGGCGCCACCGAGCAGCACGTTGCGGTGGCCGGTCCGGTCGCCGAGGGTCCCCATGAGGACCAGGAATCCGGCGATCATGAATCCGTAGATGTCGGTCACCCACAACTGCTGGGTGCTGTTGGCCCCGAGATCGGTGGCGAGCCGGGGCAGGGCGAGGATCAGGACGCTGATGTCCACCGTGGTGAGCAGGGTGGGCAGGCACAGCACGGCGAGCGCGAGCCATTCGCGGCGGCCCGCCCGGGGTCCCATGTCAACTGTCGTCACCTTGCTGTCCCTCCATCGATCGGTATCGCCTTTCAGACATGGACGTGTACGTGCGGTCGGACGGATGACGTCGCTCCGCGCGGGGCGGCCGGTAGCAGCACACCGCCGGTCAGGCTGCGGTCCGCAGCGACCGGAAGAAGGTCCGGACATCGCCGACCAGCAGCTCCGGCACCTCCATCGCCGGGAAGTGCCCGCCCCGGTCGAACTCGGTCCAGTGCGTGATGGTGGAGAAGTCCCGGTCGGCGAAGCGACGGATCGGGACGATGCAGTCCTCCGGGAAGACGGCCACGCCGAGCGGCACCGTCAGCGGCTGCTCGCGGTAGCCGGCCAGCATGTCCCCGTTCGGGTCCTCGGTCGCCTTGCGCTGCTGCTCGGTGATCTCGCAGTACAGCTGGGCCGACGATCCCGCCGTGTTGGTCAGCCAGTAGATCATCACGTTGGTCAGCAGCAGGTCACGGTCGATCACGTCGTCGGGCAGCTCGGCGTCGGTCCACTCCTTGAACCGCTCGACGATCCAGGCCAGTTGGCCGGCCGGCGAGTCGTTCAGGGCGTAGGAGACCGTCTGCGGACGGGTCGAGAGCAGCTTTCGGTATCCGGAGCCGTCGGCGTCGAAGCGCGCCAGCCGGCCCAACCGGGCCATGTCCTGCTCGCTGAGGCCGTCCAGTTCTGCCGGATCACCGGAGGGGAACACGGTGAGCATGTTGCTGTGCACGCCGACGACGTGCTCGGGGTCGAGTCGACCCACCGCGAGGGAGATCGGTGAACCGAAGTCCCCGCCCTGGGCGCCGTAGCGCTCGTAGCCGAGGCGACGCATGAGCTCAACCCACGCCGCCGCGATGCGGTCGACGGTCCACCCGGCCGCGGGCAGCGGGCCGGAGAAGCCGAAGCCGGGAATCGACGGAATGACCAGGTGGAACGCGTCGGACCGGTCGCCGCCGTACGCGGCGGGATTGGTCAGCGGGCCCACCACGTCGAGGAACTCCGCCACCGAACCGGGCCACCCGTGAGTCATGATCAACGGCAGTGCGTCCGGCTCGGGCGAACGTACGTGCATGAAGTGCACGGTGGTGCCGTCGATGGACGTGGTGAACTGCGGCAGGCGGTTGAGCCGCGACTCGGCCTGGCGCCAGTCGTAACTGGTCAGCCAGTGGGCGACCAGTTCCTTGAGGTACGCCAACGGCACGCCGCGCGCCCAGCCCGTCTCCGGAAGGTCCGGCGACCATCGGGTCTGTGCCAGGCGACGGCGCAGGTCGTCGAGTTCGGTCTGCCGGATGTTGATCTGGAATGGCTGCACTTGTCCCTCTCCTCGTCAGTGGCGCCGATCAGCTCACCCGGAGCACGGCCCGGCGGTCACTCGTCACACGCCCCGGAACGACGCTCCGACAGCAACGAACCCGTCGATGCCGACCATGACCGTGGCACCAGGCCGACGGCCCGCGCATCTCCTGGAATGCGGCGCAGGCCGGTCACCTGGGACTTCAGCGGGGCGCGGGAACGATCGCGGTCCGCCGGCGTCGGACCCCGACACGTCCGGACCGCCGACACGTCACCGCGACAGCCAGCGACGACGAGCGCACGCACAGAGATGCCGGCGTACGGCGGCAGTTGGAATCGTGAGCCGCGGCGTCATCGGCCCAGCCGATGGGCGCCCTCCCCCTGCCGAACACGAGGAGTGTGATTACCGGTGACCACGCCGAACATCCCTGCGCGGACCGCGAGAAGCCCCCTCTCGAGCCGGACGAGCCATTTCGTCCTGCCGAAGCAATGGGCGTCGATGCGCCGGGCCGAGCAACTCGAACGGGAAACCGGGAACCGGGTCATCCACCTGGAAAAGGGCGACTTCCAGGGCGAGGAGTTCCGCCCGGCACCACACATCCTCGAGGCCTGCGCCAAGGCGGTGCACGACGGGCACGTGCGCTACGTGCCCGGTCCGGGCCTACCGGAACTGCGGGACGCGATCGCGGAGGAGGCGACGCGTCGGGGACGCCCGACCGCCCGCGAGGAGGTCCTGGTCACCATGGGTGCCAAGCACGCGCTGACGCAGAGCCTGCTCACGCTGGTCGACAACGGCGACGAGGTCATCTTCCCCAACCCCGGCTATCCGCCGGACGAGTTCTGGATCACCTATGCCGGCGGGCGGGTGGTCTACGCCCCGCTGGTCGAACCGGACTTCCACTTCGACATCGATCAACTGGCCCGCCTGATGAACGGCCGCACCAAGGTTCTGATCATCAACACCCCGCAGCGACCCAACGGGATGACCGTCGACCGGTTGGCGGAGATCAGCGCGCTGTGTCAGCGGCACGACGTCATGGTGATCTCGGACGAGATCTTCAGCCACATGGTCTACCCGCCCGCCGAACATCGCACCATCGCCGCCGTCGACGGCATGGCGGAGCGGACGCTCCTGGTGGACACGTTCAGCAAGAGCTACATCATGACCGGCTTCCGGATCGGCTGGTGCGTGGCGAACCGGGACCTGATCACCGCCATGGACATCTTCCAGCAGAACTCGGTGACCAACGTACCCGCGTTCGTCCAGATCGCCGCCCTCGCGGCACTCACCGGGCCGCAGGACCACGTCATCGCCACCCGCGACCGCCTGCGGGCCAAGCGCGACCGGACGGTCGCGGCGCTCGACGCGATGCCCGGCATCAACTGCACGGCCCCCGACGGCTCCTTCTACGTCTTCCCGGACATCCGTGGCACCGGAATGACCGCCCAACAGTTCACCGACCACCTGATCGACCGGCACTCGGTGGGAGTGGTCGCGGGCACGGCGTTCGGCGACCGGGGCGAGGGGCACGTACGCATCACGTACGCCGTCCCGGACGACGTCCTCGAGGAGGGCCTGAGCCGGATCCGCCAGGCCGTCGAGAATCTCGGGTGACCGCATGGACATCGGTCGGATGTTGGCGTGGGGCGCGGCACGCCACCCCGAACAGCGGGCGGTGGGTGGACGGCGGCCGCTGACGTTCCGCCAGTGGGACGCGTACACCAACCAGCTCGCCCGCACGCTGGCGGACCTCGGCGTCCGGCGCGCCGACCGCGTCGTGCTCCACCTGGCCAACGGCACGGAACTGGCCAGTCTCTACCTGGCGGTGCAGAAGCTGGGGGCGGTGGCGGTGCCCCTGTCGACGCGGTTCGGCCCCGCGGAGATCGGGCACTGCCTGCAGGACTGCGCTCCCGTGCTGATCGTCACCGACGCCACCACCTCCGGTCAGTCCCGGGCCGCCCCGGTCGCCCTGCCCGACGCGCCGAGGCGGGTGTACGTCGGTGACCCGCGGGACGCCCCCGCCGGCGAGACCGCGTTGGCTCCGCTCGTCGGGGCGCAGCCGGACGGCCCGATACCCGTCACCGTCGACTCCGGTGACCTGAGCGTGCTGCTCTACACCTCGGGCACGACGGGACGTCCCAAGGGAGTTCCCCGTACGCACGCCGCCGAGCACGCGGCCACCGTGGCGCACGTGCTGCAGTCGGGGCACCGCAGCGGCGACGTCACGCTCGGAGTGATGCCGCTGTTCCACACGATGGGTGTCCGCACCCTCCTCGCCAGCCTCCTGGTCGGCGGCACCTGGGTACCGCAACGCCGGTTCGACGCCGACGAGTCGTCGGAACTCGTCGTGCGTGAGGGCGTCACCTCGCTGTACCTGGTGCCCACCATCTACTGGTCGCTGCTCAACACCGGTCGGATGCACGAGCTGACGTCACTGCGGCGGCTCGGGTACGCGGGGGCGCCCATGGCCCCTGACCTCGCGCGCCGCCTGGCCGGCACGGTCCGTCCGCACACGTTCGTCAACCACTACGGCAGCACCGAGATCTACACGTTCACGGTCGAGCCCGATGTGGCGGCGCGGCCGGGCAGCGCGGGCCGCGCCGGGATGTTCTCCCGCGTGCGTGTCATCGCCAACCGGGCCGGTGCCGACGCCGAGGACGTGGTGGCTCCGGGCGAGCCGGGGCAGGTCATCGCGTCCATGGACTCCCCGGAAGCCTTCTCGGGCTACTGGGCACGGGGCGACGCCGACGAGGCGGCGATCCGCAACGGGTGGTACCACACCGGCGACCTGGCGATCCGCGACGAGCAGGGAAACCTGTGGTACCAGGGCCGCGTCGACGACATGATCATCTCGGGTGGCGAGAACATCTACCCCGCCGACATCGAGGCCGCGCTGGCCGCCTCCCCTGCCATCGGCGACAACGTCGTGGTGGGGCTGCCCGACGAGCGGTGGGGACAGGCGGTGACGGCATTCGTCGTACCCCGGGATGGGCTCGACCCCGAGAAAGCCGTCCGGGAGGTCCAGCACTTCATCCGGACCTCATCAGGCTTGCCGTCGCTGAAGCGCCCCAAGCGAGTTGTCGCCGTGGACCGGATTCCGCGCTCCCCGGTCGGCAAGATCCTGCGTCGGCAGCTCACCGACGGCGGGTACGACGCCCTCGCCGACACCGCGTCGGGCCCGCACCCATCCAAAGGACCGGAGGTGCCAGCACGATGAGTGTCCTCCCGATGCGCGCGGCGTCCCTCGCCGGCCTCGCCGGCCGCACGGTGATCGTGACCGGCGCGGCCGCCGAGATCGGCAGCGCGTACGTGCGGGCGTTCACCGCGACCGGCGCGAACGTCGTGGCCGTCGACCTGCTGCGGTCCGCCCGGCAGGCGCTCGCCATGACCCGGGCCGCGACGCGAGACGGTCCCGGCCGCGCGGTCTTCGCCCCCGCCGACGTCGCCTCCGAGTCCGACTGGCGGCTCGTGGTGGAACGGACCGTCGCCGAATTCGGCGCCCTGGACGTGCTCGTCAACAACGCGGCCGTCTATCGGAAGATCGGCGAGAAGCGCCCTCTGACCGACCTCGTCGTCGAGGATTGGGACGACGTCTTCGCGGTCAACGTCCGGGGCACCTGGTTGGGAATCCGAGCCGTGGCGCCGACCATGACGGATTTCGGCGGCGGCAGCATCGTCAACGTGTCCTCCGTGGTCGGGCGGATCGGGGCGGTCGGATTCGCCCACTACGTCGCCTCCAAGGCAGCGGTGGAGGGGCTGACCCGTGCCGCGGCCCGGGAACTCGGCGGACAGCACATCAGGGTCAACGCCATCGCCCCCGGCCTGGTCGACAACGACGCCAGCAGGTCACTGAACACCGAGTCGTACCTCACCGCGTCGGCCCGGGCGCGCTCCCTGCCCAGACCCATGCAGGCCAACGACCTCGTCGGCCCGCTGCTCTGGCTGGCCTCGCCGGCCTCGGCGTTCGTGACCGGACAAACCGTCATCGTCGACGGCGGGCAGGTCTTCTCATGAACCCCGACATCCCGTCGCCCGCCGAGCCGGACGCGTACGTGCGACCGGTGGATCCGACGACCCTCGCGCCGCTGACGCCGGTTGCGGTCACGACCCGCGCCGAACTGGACGAGGCGGCGGCGCAGGCACACGGGGCGCTACGCAGTCCGTGGGCGCTCGACGCACGACGCCGGGCCGCCACACTCCATCAGTGGGGCGAGGCGCTCGCCGCGCACGCGACCGAACTGGCCGACGCGCTGGTGACCGAGACAGGCAAGACCAGATCCGAGGCCCATCAGGAGATCCGTGCCTGCGTCGACGCGTTGACCTACAACGCGGGACTCGCCCGACACCTCGGCGGCATCGCCGGCACGCTGCCCGACGGCACGGTCGCGCACGTCGTCCGGGAACCGGTCGGGGTGACCACGTTCATCGTGCCGTGGAACTGGCCGATGCTGCTGCTCATCCGGGACCTGGCACCGGCGCTGGCCGCCGGCGTCACCGCGCTGGTCAAGCCGGCGCCGCAGACCAGCCTCGTCACCGGCCGGGTGCTGGCGCTCGGCCGCGAGGCCGGGCTCCCCGCCGACGTCGCGCACCTCGTCGTCGGCGGTCCCGCCGTCGGTCGGGCCAGCGTCGCACACCCCCTGGTGCGGGCGGTCGCGTTCACCGGCTCGACCCGGGTCGGTACGGAGATCCTGCGCTCCGCAGGCGACGGAATGAAGCGCCACCTGCTCGAACTCGGCGGGAAGGCGGCCACCGTCATCTGCGCCGACGCCGATCTGGAGGCGGCGATCGCCGCAGTCGTCAAAGCGGTCGTGGTGACCTGCGGGCAGATGTGCATGGCCTGCACCCGCGTCCTGGTGGCCCGCCCGATCCACCAGGACGTGCTGCAGGCCGTCACCGCCGGTCTCGACGGCGTCCGCGTCGGTCACCCGGGCGACCCTGCGACGGAGATGGGTCCGCTGGTGTCCCCGGCCGCCGGAGACCGAATGGCGGCGACACTGGCCGACGCCGCCGCACGGCACGGTGTGCACGGCGGCCAGCGCGTCCACCTCGACGCTCTGGCGGGGCACTTCGTCCGGCCGGCCGTCGTCACGGGGGCGACACCGGACTCGCCGGTCGTCCAGCGGGAACTGTTCGCCCCGGTGGTGACCGTCGAGCCGTTCGACGACGAGACGGAGGCGGTGCGGCGGGCCAACGCCACACCGTACGGCCTCGCGATGAGCGTGTGGACCAGGGACCTCGACCGCGCGTGGCGCATCGCCCGTCGCCTCGAGGCCGGCACCGTCTGGGTCAACGGGTACAACCACTCGTACCCGGAGACACCCAGCGGAGGCTTCAAGTCCTCGGGAATCGGCCGCACCCGCGGAACCGTCGGGCTGGAACAGTTCACCGAGCTCAAGCACATCCACTTCACCGTCCACGCTCCTGGTGGCCGACCGTGACCATCCCCGCCCCGTCGACCGGTACGCCACCGGGCTGGCCCGCGGCGCAGAACCTACGGTCATGGCTGACGAAGCTCGATGCGAACGGCCGCCTCGGCCGGGTACGGTCACTGGTGGACCCGGACCAGGAGGTCTCGGCCGTGTTGGAGCGCCTCGACGGGCGGCGGTCGGTGCTCTTCCTCGACGTGGCCGGTGCCTCGTTCCCCCTCGCCGGAAACCTCGTCCGCAGCCGTGCCGACCTCGCCGAGGCGATGGACTGCCTCCCCCACGAGACGACCACCCGCTACCTCGACGCACTGACCGCACCACGGCCCTGCGCGCCGGTGCCCGACACCGCCGCGGCAGTGCTCACCCACCGCTTCGACGGCGACGCGCTGCTGTC
Organism: Micromonospora sp. NPDC002717; assembly: GCF_040295705.1. Lineage (NCBI taxonomy): Bacteria > Bacillati > Actinomycetota > Actinomycetes > Micromonosporales > Micromonosporaceae > Micromonospora > Micromonospora sp. NPDC002717. The sequence continues at coordinate 32,757 of NZ_JBEOVW010000021.1, forward strand.
CCGGCTTCCCCTCACCGTGCAGCACGAACACGACGGTGGCCGCTACCTGACCTCGGCGATCCTCGTCGTCAGAGATCCGGCGACCGGAAAGACGAACCTGTCGATCAACCGCATGCTGGCCGTCGGCGAACGGACCCTCCGGACACTCGTCCTGCCGGGACGCCTGCGCCGGATCCTGACCGCGACGGAACGCCGCGGGCTCGACCTCGACGTGGCGATCGTGGTGGGCGTCGATCCCCTGCTGGCCCTCGCCAGCCAGGCCCCGGCGGCGGACCGCGCCTTGGACGACCTCGAGGTGGCCAGCGCGCTACGCACGACACCGCTTCCGGTCGTCGCCTGCCCGACCAGCGGTCTGCCGGTGCCGGCCGACGCTGAATTCGTCCTCGCGGGACGCTTCCGTGCCGGCGTGCGCGCGCCGGAGGGGCCGTTCGGCGAGTTCCCCCGCACGTACGGGCCCACCGCTCCGGCGCCCGTGATCGAGCTGACCGCCGGCTGGCACAGCGGCGCGGCCGTTTTCCAGACGATCCTCTCCGGTGGCCGCGAGCACTTCCTCCTCGGCGGGATACCGCGCGAGGCGGCGTTGCTGCGGATGCTGCGCCAGGCGCACCCCGACGTGGTGGCCGTCCGGCTGCCGGAGGCCGGCTCCTGCCGACTGCACGCCGTGGTGTCCGTACGCGGCGGCGCTGCCGCGTCCGCCGTGAACGTCCTGCTCGCCACCCTCGGCGGGGCCAGCGCGGTCAAGTACGCGGTGGTGGTCGACGACGACGTGGACATCCACGACGACGAACAGGTGGGATGGGCCCTGGCGACGCGGGTGCAGGCGGACCGGGACGTCGTCGTCATTCCCCGCGCCGCCGGCAGCAGCCTCGACCCGTCCGCCGTCGGCGGGGTGACCGCGAAACTGGGCATCGACGCCACCGTTCCGGCGGGCGGGCACGACCGCCATGCCCGGATGCGAACCCGGCCAGGTCGGCCGGAGCGGATCGCGCGGTACCTCGCCGAGGCCGCCTCCTCATGATCAACAGCCGGCCCGGCACTCCGCGCCCACGCGACCCGCTGGCGCGGTCCGCCGCCCGCGGCCGGGCGCAGCAGCATACGGCTCGGCCGCCCGGCCCAGAGACGGAAGGTCACCATCTGTGGCATCAGACGATCTCAGCCGAATCCTCGCCGCCCTGGCCGATCCGACCCGGCGGGCGATCCTCGCCCGGCTCGTGTCCGGCGAGGCGAGCGTCACGGAGCTGGCCGCCCCGTTCGCCATGAGCATGCCCGCAGTCAGTCGCCACCTGCGCGTGCTCGAACGGGCGGGTCTGGTCGGGCGGCGGCAGGACGCGCAGCGGCGCCCCTGCCGACTGGACACCAGGCCCCTCGAGGTGGCGGCGGCATGGCTGGGGGGCATCATCGCCGACGCGGACGCGACGCCTGCCGCCGCGCGCGCGAAACGGGACGCCCCGGTTTCCGACCCGCGGCAGCGCACCGCCAAATAGCGCGCAATTCCGTCGGCCCGGCACCCTTCTCCGTGCCGCGTCCACCATTTTCGACCCTGGCCGCTCGCCCCGCAACGAGCAGCAGGTCACCGGGTGTCTAGGGCAGTCAGGAAGATGCTCGCCGAACGCCCTGACTGAAACGATCCCACACAGAGCCGGCCCGGATGGCGATTCGACGCCGCTCGGACGCCGAAACGGTTTCCCGTCGACGTGTCGCAATCGTTCATTACCCAAGGGAGACGAATGTCAATGAGCAAATTCGTCGGAGAACGTGCCGTGGTGCTCGGGGGCAGCATCACGTCGCTCTTCGCCACCAGCGCCCTGTCGGAAAGCTACCGCGAGGTGGTCGTCGTCGACCGGGACGAACTCCTCGGCGTGCGCGAGGCGCGTCGGGGCGCGCCTCAGGCACGGCACATCAACGGCCTGCTGGCCCGCGGCGCCCGCGCCATGGAGGAGCTCTTCCCCGAAATCACCGCGCAGATGATCACCGCCGGGTGCCCGCAGACCGACCTGTCCGGCACGGTGCGGTGGTACTTCAACGGCAAGCCCCTCAAGCAGGTCCGCGCTGGCCTCACCAATGTGGGCGCGCGACGGCCGATCATGGAGGCGCACGTCCGGGAGCGGGTGCAGGCCCTCGGGAACGTGACCTTCATGGAGCGCTACGACATCACCGGCCTCTCCACCAGCCCCGACCGGTCCCGGGTGACCGGGGCCCGGGTCCAGCGGCGTGACGGCGGCGCGGAGGAGACGCTGGAGGCGGATCTGGTCGTCGACGCCACCGGCCGCGGCTCCCGCACGCCGGTGTGGCTGGAAGCCCTGGGCTACCCGCGCGTCGAGGAGGAGGGCACGAAGATCGGTCTGGGCTACGTGACCCGGCACTACCGGCTGCGTACCGACCCGTTCGGCACCGACCACTCGATCATCGCGGTGGCGAACCCGACCCTGCCCCGCGGCGCCATCTTCACCAAGACCGACAGCGGCCTGGTGGAGTTGACCGCCTACGGCCTCCTGGGCGACCACCCACCGACCGACCCGGACGGCTTCAACGCGTTCGTCAAGACGCTGGCGGCGAAGGAGATCCACGAGGCGATCATCGAAGCCGAGCCCCTCGACGACCCGGTGCTGTTCCGATTCCCGACCACGCTGCGGCGCCGCTACGACCGGATGTCCCGGTTCCCGGAGCGACTGATCGTGCTCGGCGACGCGGTGTGCACGCCGAATCCGGTCTTCGCCCAGGCGCAGAGCCTCGCCGCCCTGCAGGCTCTGGCGTTGCGGGACCGGCTGCGCCTCGGGGCCCCACCCAGCTCGCTGGACTTCATGCGCGAGGTCGGCCGGATCATCGACCCCGCCTGGGACATGACCGAAGGGATCAACCTGAGCTTCCCCGGCGTCGAGGGCAACCGGACTCCGATGCTCAAGCTGATGCAGGCGTACATGTACCGCGTCCAGATCGCCGCCACCCGCGACGCCGCCGTCACCGAGCAGTTCATGCGCTCCGCCGGCCTGGTCGATCCGCTCGAGGCGCTGATGCGCCCCAGCATGATCCTCCGTGTGCTGCGCGGCTCCCGGCCGCAACCGCAAGCCGCCGCCTGAGGCACCTCGCCCCCACGCCCGCCCCGCCCGGCACCGGTGCCGGTGGGCGCCGACCAGCCCGGTCGGCGCCCACCGCCGCTCGCATCCTCATCCCCTGTCGCCTCGCCCGATCCTGTCGGCACCGCCGACGGGCAACCCGCACCCGGAGGTGCATCCATGACGATCACACAGCCCGGAGCGGGGCCGGAAACCCCCGCGGGGACCGGCACCCGCTCCCGCCTGCCGTCGCTGACCGGTCTGCGGGCAGTCGCCGGCCTGTCGGTGTTCATCACGCACGGGCTCGCCCTGGGCCTGTTCACCGACCCTGCCGTAATGGTCGAGTACGTCCGCTACGGCGCCAACGCCGGCATGTTCGGCCTGAGCTTCTTCTTCGTCCTCACCGGCTTCGTGGTGACCTGGACGGCGTCATCGAAGGACAGCGCGCGGCAGTTCTGGCGTCGCCGGTTCTTCAAACTCTTCCCCAACCACGTCGTCGTGTACGCCATCATCATCGCGCTGTGGATCCCCACCGGGGTGCCGATCAAGGCGGTGGAGGCCCTGGCCGGGCTGCTGCTCGTCAGCGCCTGGTTCCCGTCCGAGTCCTTCCTGTTCAACAACCTCAACGGTCCGATGTGGTCGGCCAACATCGACGTGCTGGCCTACGCGGCGTTCCCCCTGCTGTACGTCCTGGTCAAGAAGATCCGACCGAACCGCCTGTGGGGCTGGGCCGTGGGCGTGACCGCCCTGTCAGCGCTGGTTCCGGTAGTCGCCAACGCCTTCCTGCCCGACCAGCCGCCATCCCTCGTGGCGCCCGAGGTCTCCTGGTCCCAGCACTGGTTCGGCTTCTACTTCCCGCTGACTCGGGCACTGGAATTCGTGGTCGGTATCATCATGGCCCGCATCGTCCTGACCGGCCGGTGGATCGGTCTGGGGGCGCTGCCGGCCTCGCTGCTGACCATCGGCTTCTACCTGGCAACCCTCGACGTGCCGGTCTTCTACGGCTACACCTTCGTGCCGCTCATCCCGATGGCCCTGCTGATCCCCGCCTTCGCGGTCGCGGACGTGCGGGGCCACCGGACGCTGGCCAACGGCAAGCTGATGGTCTGGCTGGGCGACCGGATGTACGCCTTCTTCGTCATCCACGTCACCGTGATGTTCATGGTCCACGCGGCGTACAGCGGAGAGAACGGCGTGGTCGGCATGTACACCCGCAAGACGTTCGACCTCGGCACCGGAATACTCGTCCTGATCTCCACGTACCTGGTCTGCCTGGTCCTCGCGTCCATCCTCTACGCGCTCGTCGAACAGCCGGTCATGCGCCGGTGGTCCCGGCCACGGCGGCGGGGCCACCGGCAGGAGGGTCTGACGGGACCGCTGCCCGGCGCCGCCGGCGAACGGACCTCCTGACCAGCGCGACACGCGCGCATGCCCACGGGTACGACGACGGGGCCACCCGGCACATGCCGGGTGGCCCCGTCCTCGTAACTACGACTCAGGTCCAGCCGTCGGTCAGCACCGCCAGGACCACCGGCTGCGCACGGGGCCCAGGCACGACGTGCGTGGCCACGCGCAGCGTGCCCGACACAAAGACCAACCAACCCGGCCGCGACGCCGGAGCGAGTGTCAGGGGAACGTACGTCGGCAGGTGCAGCCGCCGCAGACACCGTAGGACGGCACCCGTACGGCACGCGGCCTGGTCGTGGCTCTCCCCCGCCAGCTCCGCCGCCTCTCGCGCCAGCGCGGCATGCTCGGCCAGCGACCGGTCCCACTCCGCCGGGGAGGACGTCCGCACCGCCGCGACGTCACAAACCAACCGGCCGGCGCCAGTCACCTCGAGGGACACGCCGTCTGCCGTCGCCGTGACGGTGGTCGTGGCGCCCCGGTGCAGCGAACCGCCGGTGGACACGAACGCGCTCGCCGCCGCGGGTGCGACCCCGGCCGTGGGGTCCGCGGCTGGTCGCACCGCGACGGCCAACTCGACGCCGAGCAGGTCGCGGAGGGCCGTCTCGACGCACGTTGACAGCGCGGCCATGTTCGTCGGGACATCAGCCGCACCGTCGACCGGCACGGCACGGCGGGACGCGACCGCCCGGAACGGTGACACGGCCGGCAGTCGCGACACAACTGCCGGACGGCTCACCACGGCACGTCGATGCGCGCGTGGTCACCGCTGACGATACGGTGGCCGGCGTGTCGATCACCGCGGCCGATCTCGGCTCCGCGACCGATGATCGAGTCCGTCAGCCGGGTCACCTGCGAGATCTGCGCACCGTCCATGACGACGGACCCGGACAGCTCGCTGCCCCGGATGAGGCAGTCACGGCCGACCGAGGTGTAGGGGCCCACGTGGCTATCCTCGATCACCGAGCCGGGGCCGATGATCGCCGGACCTTCGACATGGCTGCGGATGATCCGCGCACCCGCCGCGACGGACACCCGGGGACCCACGGCGCTGAACGGATCGACGTCGCCACCGCGCTGCGCGTCGACGCCCTCCAGCAGACGTCGGTTGCCCGCCAGGACGTCGTCGCTGTCGGCCACGTCCTGCCAGTAGCCGGTGTACTCGCTGGCCCGTACGGCGACACCCTGGTCCACGAGCCACTGCACCGCGTCCGTGAGCTCGAGCTCGCCGCGGCGGCTGGGCCGGATGGCGTCGACGGCCACGTGGACCGCCGGGGTGAAGAAGCAGGCCCCGATGAGTGCGAGGTTGCTGCGGGGCCGCTGGGGCTTCTCCACGAGACGGACCACCCGGCCGTCCCGATCGAGTTCGACCACTCCGAAGGGCCGTGGGTCGGGGACCTTCTGCACGAGGAGGTGCGCGCCGGCGCCGCCCCGTCGGAACTCCGCGGCACCGCCGCCGAGGCCGTCGGGAAGCAGGTTGTCGCCGAGGTGGAGCAGGAAGTCGTCGTCACCGAGATACCCCCGCGCGACCCGCACGGCGTGTGCGAGTCCCCGCGGCGACTCCTGGGTCAGGTAGGTGATCTCGACGTCGTTCCAGGATCCACCCCCGAGCGCCTGCCTGATCTGCGATCCGTGGTCGCCGACCACCATGCCCACCTCGGTGATCCCGATGTCGCGGATCCCCTGTAGGACGTGCTCGAGCAACGGCCGGTTCGCCAGTGGAACCAGTTGTTTGGGCAGCGAGTGGCTGATCGGCCGCAGCCGGGTACCCGAGCCGCCGGACAACACCAGAGCCTTCACGATTTCTCCCGTCGGTTCGGGCGACGTCGTCCGGCGGGGGCCGTGGTGCACGAGAACCGTGCCCCCGGCGCCACGGAACGACGCACGCCGGGCCGGGTCAGGGCAGGCCGGCGAACCGGCCTGCCCGTACGCCGAGGTCAAGGCAGAAGCAGGATCTTGCCGCGCGTACGACGCGACGCCAGCTCGTCGTGGGCCGCGGCCGCGGCGTCGAGCGGGAAGGTGGCGTGCACCCGTACGCGCAGCCGTCCGGCGACCACGTCGTCGAACACCGCCGAGGCGCGGCGGCGCGTCTGCTCAGGGGTGCGGTCGTAGTGACTGAGCGACACCTTGGTGAGGAACAGCGATCCGTACGAGTTGAGCAGCTGCGGGTCGACCGGATCGACCGCTCCGCTGACCTGGCCGTAGAGCACGAACGTGCCACCCGGCCGAAGGCAGGCGAGCCCGTCGGTGAAGGTGTCCCGTCCGACGGCGTCGTACACCACGTCGACGCCCCGTCCTGCGGTGAGCTCGCGGACCTGGGCGGGAAACGACGTGCGACTGTAGTTGATCACGTGGTGGGCGCCGGCGGCGAGCGCCGCCGGCGCCTTGTCGTCGCGGGAGACCGTGCCGATGACGGTCGCGCCGCGCCGTGCGGCGAACTGGCACAGCATCCCGCCGACGCCGCCGGCGGCCGAGTGCACCAGACAGACGGCGCCCTCGGACGGCGCATACACCTCCGTGGTCAGTAGATGCGCCGTCATGCCGTGGACAAGGGCTGCCACCGCGTCGGTGAGGCTCAACCCGTCGGGCACGGGCACCAGCCGTGCCGCCGGTAGCAGGCAGTGGGTCGCGTACGAACCCGGCTGCCCCATCCACGCGACCCTGTCCCCGACCGCGACACCGGTGGCGCCCGCGCCGACCGCGACCACCGTTCCGCTCCCCTCGAATCCAGGGGTGAAGGGCAGGGACACCGGGTAGACGCCACTGCGCTGGTACAGGTCCACGACGTTGACACCCGCGGCCGCGACGCGGACGAGGACGTCACCCGCCGACACCTGGGGAAGGTCGGTATCGCGGACGGTCAGGACCGCCGGGTCGCCGTACGCCTGCATGACCACCCGGCGCGGGACCGTGCCCGCGCCCGTCCGCGGCGGCCCAGGTGTTTCCGCGGACGACGTCATCAGCCACCCGCCATCGGCGCGATGATGGTCACGACAGCGTCGGGCCCGACCGTGGCGGCGGCCCGCTGGTGCCGGGGGATCATCTCGTCGTCGACGCACATGTTGAGATAGCGCAGCGGCTCGCCGTCCGCGTCGAGCAGCCGCCGACCGAACTCCGGGTGACGCGCGGCGAACTCCCGGACGACGTCGTCCAGCGGGCCGGATGTGCCCTCGAAGTCGGTCCGGCCCTGCGGGGTCCAGACGGCGGGCACCACGATTCTGACCATGTGTCTCCTCGAATCTAGACGTCGGAGGCGCAGCGGAAGCCGTGCGCGAAGCTGGACCATCCATCGGGGTCCCCGTGCATGCGCTCGCTGCACCTGACCTGGTAGCGGAAGTTCATCCACGAGCCGCCACGGATGACGCGGTACCTGCCCATCGCCATCCGCACCGTCGGGTCGCACCGGGTGCTGTCGTCGTAGAGGCGCGACAGCGTCGAGGTCCACTCGTAGACGTTGCCGGCCATGTCCGCACAGCCGAAAGGGCTGTCGCCACGACCACGGAAGGACCCGACCGGGGACGTACGGGGAACCGGCCCGATCCGTTCGCACTCGGCCCGCCACCACTCCTGCCACGCCGACAACGAGTGCAGCGGACCGGCGTGCAACTCCGCGGTGTTGGCGGCTTCGACGTCCCACTCGTCGCCCCAGGGCCAGATTCGGAAGTCGGGTCCCCGGGCGGCGAACTCCCACTCGGCCTCCGTGGGCAGCCGCCGACCGGACCAGCGGGCGAACTCGTTCGCGTCACGCCACGAGACGTGGACGACGGGATGGTCGTCGAAGTCGGGGTCTCCGGTGCCCGGGCCGCCCGGAGCACACCAGGTGACCCCTTCGCGCTCGATCCAGCCCTGCTCCGTGTAGACCAGGCCGAAGCCCCGCCGCTCCGCCTCGGTCCGGTAGCCGGTGTCCCGCACGAACCGGGCGTATTCGCCGACGGTGACCGGGAACCGGTCGATGCGGAACGGCTTGACGACGGTGGTCACCTGCGGTGTCTCGTCGGCGAACCACAGCCGGGGCAGCGGTTGGTCGGCCGCCTCGAGCCAGTCGATCACCCAGTCCGGACTCCCCTGCCGGAACGCACCGCCCGGTATCCGGCACATCTCGCCCATCGCGTCCCCAGCCTTCTACCGCCGGACGGTGCCTGCACCAAATCCGGATCCGCATCGTGGATCAATCATCACGACGGCCTCGGGCTGCCGGCACCTCTCGCTGTGCGGGGCCCGGCGGCACCGCCGGCGGGCCCGGTGGGGTCAGCGACCGCTGCCCATGCCCAGCAGGACGGCCGCCAGGAAGTCGATCTCGGCGCGGGTGTTGTAGAGATGAACCGACACACGGACCGTGCCCGACAGGCCGTACCGCCGACAGACCGGGGCCGCGCAGTGCCGGCCGACGCGCACCTGGATGCCATGCAGGTCCAGGTACCGGCCCACCTCGGCGGGCTCGAAGCCGTCGAGAACGAAGGAGATGACTCCCCCACGGTCCGCCGGATTCCCTGGCCCGAGAATCCGCAGGCCCGTCACCCCGTCGAGAACACCCAAGGCGTACGCGGTGAGGTCCCGCTCGTGACGACGTACGGCTGCCATGCCGACCGCGCCGAGGTAGTCCACCGCCGCGCCGAGCCCGATCGCCTGCACGATGGGCGGCGTGCCCGCCTCGAACCTCGCCGGGACCGGCAGGAAGGTCGACTCCGTCAGCTCGACGGCCGCCACCATGCCGCCGCCGGCGAGCAGCGGTGGTACGGCGTCGAGCAGCTCTCCCCGCCCCCACAACGCGCCGATTCCGGTCGGCCCGCACATCTTGTGCCCGGTGAAGGCGAGGAAGTCCACGTCGAGCGCCCCGACGTCGACGGGGCGGTGCGGGACCGACTGGGACCCGTCCAGCAGCGTCAGCGCGCCGACCGCACGAGCCCGGTCCACGATCTCGCGGGTCGGGTTGACGGTGCCGAGGATGTTCGACACGTGCACCCAGGAGACCAGCCTCGTCCGCGCGTTGACCACCGTCTCGAGACAGGACAGGTCCAGGTGCCCGTCCCCGGTCAGGGGGATCCACCGCAGGGTGGCTCCGGTGCGCCGGCACAGCAGCTGCCACGGCACGAGGTTCGAGTGGTGCTCCATCTCGGTGACGACGACCTCGTCACCGGGTCCCAGCCGGAACCGGGGGTCTCCCGGCTGTCGGGAGTCGCGGGGGACGAAGGCGTGTGCCACGAGGTTGATCGCCTCGGTCGCGTTCCGGGTGAAGACGAGCTCCTCGGTCCGGGCGCCCACGAACGCGGCCACCTTCGCCCGGGCGGCCTCGTAGGCGGCGCCGGCCTGCGCCGCCAGGGTGTGCGAGGCGCGTCCGACGTTGGCGTGGTGCCCGCGGTGGTGCCGATGCAGCGCGTCGAGCACCTGCCTGGGCGCCTGGGAGCTGCTGGCCGAGTCCAGATAGACGAGGTCGCGCCCGTTGACCTGGCGGCCCAGTATCGGGAAATCGGCTCGCACCCGCTCGACGTCGTACGTCGCCGAGGTCACCGCCGGCCCTCCTGGAGCCCACGTCCGGTCCGCCCGGCCGGGCGCACGGTGATTGCCTGCGCGCGGCGCCGGCTGGGGCCGGTCACGCCGGACCGGTCAGCGTCCCGCCAGGCGGCGGAGCCAGCTCTGCGTGACGTGGCGTCCATCGTTCCTCCGAGGTCTCCTCGCGGCGCTTGTGGGACGGCTCGGGCTGGTCCACCGCGCGGCCCGTCGCACCGTCAGCGCGCCTGAGGCGACCCTGCCATCACGACGCGGCGCCGACACCTCCCCCCGTGCCCGGAGGTCTCGGCGCTCGGTCGAGGTCGACGCCGCGGCCGCGGCGCACGTCCGCCCGGCACGGGCTCGGGGGTCCCGCACTGTGGAAGGTGAACCGGCCTAATTGATCCACTTCAATAGAGATAGCCCTGACGGCAGTAGATGACTGGTGTCGGCAGGTGCACGAGGGGGCGGGCGGCAGCCGCCCCCTCTTCGCGTGTCGGGACGGCGGTCCGGGAGCCCGGCGCGGTGGCCCGCGCCGACGTGGAACGCCGCTGCGCTCCACCGCGATGTCGAACGCCGATGCGCAGCGGACAGCCACCACGCGGATCCCGGCCTGGACCGAGAAGCGCGCGGTGGCTGTGGCTGGAGCGCCGTCAGGCGCCTTCGCTGGGGCTGTTCTGATAGGCGGCCAGGAGCCAGGCGCCGTCGCGCTTCACCATCAGCCAGGACGCGCGGACGGCGTGTTCCTTCGCGACGGTCGTCTCGCCGGGCGCGAGCACACCACCCTCGGTGAGCACGATGGCGACCTCGCCGTCGAGGAAGCGGACGTTGATGGGCTGGCCCGTGACTCGCGTGCCCTGGTACGGGCCCGCGAACGCCTCCCGCATGAAGGCGACGATGGCGTCGCGGCCCGTCAGGAACAGGCCCGGCAGGATCATGGTGCCGTCTTCGACGAAGACCGCCCCGAAGGCCTCGGCGTCGTGCTCGGCCCACGCCGCCACGATCCTGCTCGGTAGCGCCGCGATCGCGGCGTGGTCGGCCGGGCTGGCACGGAAACTCTGGCTGGTTGCGGACACGGTGGTCTCCTCCTGCTGTTGTGGACAGTGTTGGTCAGACGTAGAGGGTGTTCGGCCCCAGCCCGCTGAGCAGGCGGCCGTACAGTTCCGCGTTGGTGTCCGGGTGCATGAGCGCGTGCAGGCTCAGCGCCTGGATGTCCCGGCGGATACGCTGCATCGGGTTGTCGAGGTGGATGGAGGAGCCGCCGCTGGCGTTGGCCAGGACCTCGACCGCCTCCTGGGAGCGTCGGACGGCCGCGCCCATGTCGGCCCGCGCCAGCACCCGCTCCGGCATCGTCCACTCCGCCCGCTCGGTCGCCTTCCGGTCCACGGTTCCGGCGAGCCGGTGCGCGTGGAACTCCGCCTCGTCGATCAGCATGGCCGCCTCGGCGAGCTGGAGGTGCGTGATGGGCGCCTCGCGCTGGCTGGCGTAGTCGGTGTAGGTGATCTTGCGGTCGTCGAGCCGCTGGGTGAACACGTCCATGGCGGCCCTGGCGAGGCCGAGCGCGACACCCACCGACGACGCGGAGGCCACCGGAAGCAGCGGCACCTGGTAGATCCCGCTGGCGGCGTTGGCCTGCGACGCGCCCTGTCCCTGCAGCACCGCGCCCAGCGGCAGGAAGCGGTCCTGCGGCACGAAGAGGTCCTGGGCGACCGTGCTGACGCTGCCGGTGCCCTTCAGCCCCGACGTGTGCCAGTCGTCGATGATGTGCAGGTCCGCGGTGGGGACCAGCGCGATGACGGGCATGGGCTCGGCCTCCGGCGCGATCAGCACCGCGATGATCACCTGCCACCGACTGTGCAGGGCGCCGGTGATGAAGCCCCACTTGCCGTTGACGACGATCCCACCCTCCGCCGGAGCGGCCATCGCACTGGGGCTGAGCGTTCCGCAGATGCGCGCGTCGGGGCTGGCGAAAACCTGATCCTGGACGTGGTCCGGGAAGTGAGACGCCATCCAGGTCGGAATCCAGTAGACCGAGGCCGTCCAGGCGGTCGATCCGTCTCCCCGGGCGAGCGTCGCGGCGACGTCGACGAGCGTACGGGTGTCGCACTCGTAGCCGCCGTACCGCGTCGGCGTGCGCAGCCGGAAGATGCCGGCGTCGGTCAGGGCGGCGACGGCCTCGTCGTGCACCCGCCGGTTCTCCTCATTCCACGCCGAGAACTTCCGCAGGGTCGGGACGAGTTCGGATGCTCGACGGAGCACCTCGACACGTCCGGGTTGGTCGTTGGTCAACTCATGCCTCCTTGTGGACTTTCGGCTCGCAGAGCCGGACAGGGGGTGCGCTCCGCAGCGGCTCATCCGCAGCGGCAGAGGAAGTCATCGACAAGTCTCGATCATGGTCACGCCACCATCGCACGGCCGGCCGGAGGGCCTCATCTCCCGTGTTGCGGCGGGCGGCGACGCCCCGGGACCGTCACCGGGCGCGCCACCGACGGCGCGGCCTCCCGCGGGGTGCCCGTGCCGTCAGGCCGCACGACCGAGGGCCGCCCCCCATCCCGATCGGCGGACCGGTGCGATGGTGCGGGGGTCGGGAAGTGCGAGCAGCATCGGTGGGTCGCAGAGGCGGGCGGGACCGAGCCGTACGACGACATCCAGGCTCTTCTGCTCCGGTCCGATCCGGAAGGGGCCGTGGCTGCCGAACTGGGAGACGTCGTCATCGTCGCCGCCAGTGCCCCGCCCCGGCCCCACACCGTGGCAGAGCAGGTACCACGTGCCCTCGGGAACCCTGTCGAGCACGAACCGCCCCGGCCCCGACAGCATGGCGCAACTCGTCGGCTGCCCCTCGGGTATCCGACTCTTGAAGAGGCCCAGAAAGATCGCGTCGAGCGCCACCGGCGAGCAGGCCGAGATCACTCCGGACACCACGCCGTCGGCGGAATCGGCGCCGAGTTCGGGCTTTGTCGCCCTGAGGCGAGGCACTGCTCCTCCGCAACGGCGGTACTCGATCGGCGAGACGCCGACGCTGCGGGTGAAGCGGGAACTGAACGTGCCCACGCTGTTGTATCCGACGTGCACGCTGATGTCGGCCACGTTCATGGACGTCGACAGCAGCAACGTCTTCGCACGCTGGAGCCGCAGGGCCGACAGGAATCGCCCCGGAGAAACGCCGGTGATCCTCTGAAAGACCCGAGTGTAGTGGAATTTGCTGAACATGGCGGCACGCGCCATGTCGTCCACCGTCAACTGCTCACCGAGGTTCTCGTGCATCAGGACTATGGAACGCTCGACAGCATCAACGAAATGATTGTTCATCACGTCTCCCAGGCCGACGACGCCACGATGTCGCCATCATGAAAAGGGCGCGAAACACGCCCGGACGCATTCCGATAAATGGCCCGGGATGCACTGATCCCGGTTTCCGAGGGCTACGTGCCGCACCTCGTCGGCGGTCAACCACAGGTGCACCGGGAACGGGACCTCCGGCCCGCCCGGCCAAGCCCGCGGATGACTACCCTTCGGACAGTCTCACCTGCCGACCCGACCGCCCAGAACGAGGCGGAGCAGGCCGGGAGACGGTGTCGAATGTCGACATGTGACCACCATCTGGCACGTTCACTCCCTCTTCGAACTCCGCACGTCCTCGACCTGCGATTGCGGTAATCCTCTCGGGACGGGAAGAGCGCGGCATCTTGAAAAGTGCTGTCAATCCCGCACGCTTGAAGAAAGGCTCCGTGCGCAGAATCACGCCTGTTGCGCATTCCTTGAGTAATTGCATCCCGACTGCGGGGCCGCGCATGCGCCATGGGCGGGGCCAACACGACCGAGAATCGTCACCGACAGTGGCCGCGCCTCGTGGACGCTCCGTAAAGTCGAATCGACGGCGAAGCATGCGGCAGCCTGTTAACTGGTGACGGATAGTGTTAACGCGACGTGTACGGGCCACTGACTCGCCACTCAGCGCAACTGACGTTCAGCCACAGCTCGGTGACAGATCGTTATGAGGGCCGAACGTCCTATTAGACAGCACGCCGGCGGCAAATGCCATAGCCCGCCTTGCCGTAGCGAGGAGGCCGGCACGCCACGGCCACGCCCGATCGCCCGCGCCGAGGCGACCGGGCGTGGCCACCAGGCGGCCCGCAGGCCGACTGGCAGCTCGCAGGCCGACAACCCACGAGCGGCCGGCGTCAGGTGCCGGCCGCTCGCGAGCCGCCAAGGCGATGGGGCCGGTCGGGCCCCGCCGCCGGCCGTCACGTCACGCCCTCTCAGGTGCACCCACCGGTACGCTCCCGGCCGCACTCGCCCGACTGCCCGCGGAACGACGCAGCCAGATGATCCACCACATCACGCCCCGGACGAGACAGACGATGGTGACAGCGAAGAACAGCGTGTAGACGACGTTGAAGGCGATCAGGATCCCGTAGACCGCGGCGACGCCGGAACCGAAGGCGAACTGGTTCCAGCCCTTGGTCGGCGTGGTGCCGGGATCGGTGATCATGTAGTTGGTGAACAGGACGAAGGCCACCCCGGTCATCGGCACCAGCGCGCCCCACAGCGCCACGTCGAGCGTCCAGTGCCGGACCAGCGCTTGGATGACGAACCCGCCCACCCACCCGAGGATGAGCGGCACCTTCTTGGTCAGCAGGGCGTTGAGGACCGTGCCGGAGGTGATGATGACGAGCGGGATGACGATGCTGATCGCATCGGGGACGTGCTCCGTGAAGTGGTACGGCGGGGCGACGTTCACCCACGGGAACACCAGCAGTGCCGCCGAGATGCCGAGGTTGGACGGATTCATGAAGTGCCGCATCCGCCCGTTGATGGGCGCACGGAGCAGCGCCTTCTGACCGATCGCGACGAGGACCGCGAATGCGATGGGCCAGAAGCGGTCGTTGGCGTACAAGAGCATGTTGGCGGCGAGGGCGGTGATGTGTGTCGGCAGCAGGAACGTGTACATCCCCCGCAGCCCGCCACCGGCGAACTCCGGTCGACGCCGGTGCGCGGCAGCGGTGACCCACTCGATCAGGATCTCCGCCGAGTAGCCGACCAGGAGCGCGAAGATGGGCCAGGTCCACGGCTGTTCGAAACCGAGGACGGTGTAGCCGAGGATGTTGAAGACGGTCATCGAGATCGCGAAGTTGCGTAGTGCGATGTAGCGCGGATCCCGGGCCATCGCCGCGGTCGGAGGGTTCGGCGGCGGCGGGTCACCGCCGGTGCGTCGCGGGCCCGCCGAGCCGACGGGCCTGTCGATGGACTGCGTGCTCATCGCCCACTCACCTCCCGCACCTGATCCGTGAGCATCAGGCTGTGCCAGCCGCGGGTCATCTCCTGCGTCTGGGCGTGGACGACGCCGTCGAGGTCTCGCCACGTCACCTCGACCGAGACCGGCTGGTCGCCGATCTCGCCGAGTCCGACCACGATCTCGAAGCTACGTTTCCCGGAGTGCCCGCCACCCCCGTCGAGCTGGGCCACGCGGATCCGGCCGTCCGCGGTCCGGACGCGGACCTGGGCGCCGTAGGCGGGAGTGCCGAGCGCGTCGTCGGCGGCGGCGGGCCGGTACAGCCGCAGGCCGATGAAGTCGCCGAGATCGCCGGTGGTGTTGCGGTAGAAGGTGGGAGGTCCCCACTGCCGTGCGACGGCGAAGTCCTGGCTGCCGTTGCCGTCGACATCCGCGACGGCGACGCCGCGGCTCGGGGTGTCGTCCGTCATGCCGAGCTCGCTGCCGACGTTGACGTACCGGCCGTTGCCCTCGGGCACCCAGAACGCGACGGGCTGGGAGCCGGCGATGTCGTCGCCCGGTCCGGCCTTGGGCCACATCGCGGGATCCCGCAGCATCAGGTCGTTGGCCATCGCCAACTCCTGCAGCCAGGCCCAGCGGTTCAGGCTGCCCTTGACGAAGCCGTTGGTCTGCACGACCTCGACGGCGCCGTTGTTGTCGAAGTCCGCCATCTTCGCGTCCCAGCCCCAGCCCGACCACGCGAGGTTGCGTTCGGCTGCCACGTTCTCGTACGGGGCTTTGCCGTCGCGCATCATCGACCCGGCCGCCTGCGGACTGGCGGCCGTGTTGCGCCAGACGAACGTGCTCTCCTCAAGCCCCCAGGACGTCGTGATGTTGCTGACGAACGCATCGAAGCGCCCACTGCCGTCCAGGTCACCGAACTCGATGGACATGCCCTTGAACGAGTCGTGGCCGAGGACCAGCGACTTCGGCGTGAAGGGATCACGCTCACCCTCGACGAGCTCGAACCGGATCCGCCCGGGGACCGACCGATTGTGGAAGAAGCGGTCGTTACCGAAGTCATTGGCCAGGTACAGCTCGGGCAGGAGATCGCCGTCAAGGTCGGCCGAGGCCGCCCCCAGCGTCCAGCCGGTGGCCACCGCCGGGTCCAGGGCCTTCTGTTCCTCGTACGTGACCGACGGTCGCTGCCCCCCGCTGGCGGCGGTCCACCGCAGGATGTGGGCGCCGCCAGCATTGCGGGCGTGTGACATCGAGTGGTTCATCTGGACGCCCGCCAGCCCCTCCGGGTCAAGCACCGGGGAGTCGGGGAAGTAGTTGAAGATCCCGAGGTCGACGTGTCCGTCCCCGTCGAAGTCCGCGACGGAGACGGCATTGGTGTTCCAGAGCTGCCCGTCGTACTCCCCGTTGCCGTTGCCGTTGCCACGCTGGCCGACGAGTTCGGTCGGCAGGAAGCTGCCCGGGCTCAAGGCGACCCGTCCGCCGCGGTGCATGAACAGGACCGGGGTCCGGCCCCAGTAGTAGACGAGAAGGTCGGCCCAGCCGTCCTCGTTGAAGTCACCGGGTACGCACCCCATCGGCGCCATCGCCGAGTGCACCGGCAGCGGCGCGGGGTCGAGAACGAAGGGCTGGTAGACGTTCCCGCTACCGGGCGCGGGCGTGACGATCACGCTGTCGCTGCGGGTGTCGACCAGGCACATGTCGTTGGCCACGCCGCCACCGTCCAGGTCGTTGATCGCGATGGCGGCGCCGACGGAGGAGACCCATGACCGGATGTGGTCATACTGCGGGTTGACGGCGCGGACAGTACGCACGGGCAGCCCGGGCGGCAGGATGATGGGCAGCTCCGTGAACTCGAACTGCGACGCCAGCCTCGCCCGGTCCGCCTCCGACGCTGAAGGCAGGCGGGCGACGGCATACGAGCCGGCTAACAGAACGAGCACCATGAGCGCGGGTATTAGTCGGCGCAGAACGCCAACCGGTTGCGGTGCCAACGGCTCCCCCTCGGAATAGGCAGCGCCGGTACGACGACATCGCGCGCTGCGCCGAATTGCGACGGTTCGAGACCACCGCCGCCCGCCCCGTTCGACGCACGAGGACCTTCGCCACGGCCACCCGAATCAGTTCCGCGTGTCGCGTTGTCGGCGGTGATCGTCGGCGAGCCGTCCACCTATTCCACTGGGGACGGTTGTCCTTCCGGGGAGAAACAAGAGGCGGGGTGCCCGACAATCGGCGAACCGCATTATCGGAGTGGGCCCGAACCAACAACATCATGGCCGAGGAAACCGACCAGAGTCTTCTCGCACGATGCCGTCGTGGCTCGCGGCGCCCCATTGCCGGCCGGCGGCGCCGCCGGCGGGTCCCCGACCGCCGCCAGCACCGGTGGCGGCCCGGGCATGACCGTCCGGCTCAACACCGCGCTCAGGCGCCGAGC
Organism: Micromonospora sp. NPDC002717; assembly: GCF_040295705.1. Classification (NCBI taxonomy): domain Bacteria; kingdom Bacillati; phylum Actinomycetota; class Actinomycetes; order Micromonosporales; family Micromonosporaceae; genus Micromonospora; species Micromonospora sp. NPDC002717. Next base: position 50,365 of record NZ_JBEOVW010000021.1, read on the forward strand.
CGTCCCGCCACCCCGACCAGATGCTCGCGCGCCATTCGGCGCAGCGCCGCCATCGCCGCCTCCAACAGGACCGCCCGCGCGACCAGGGTTGCCGCTTCACGCTCCGAGTCCAGGCTCCGCGGCATGGACGCGGCCTCCAGTGCTGCCAGACGCATCGCGGCCTCGGCGTACGGAACGAAGATGTCCACCTCGACGTCACCGCTCAACCGTTCGAGAGCGGTGAGCACCCGCGTCAGCGTCTGCCGGCCGGGAGACGTGTCGGCCACCCGCCAGCCCAGTCCGTCCACGAAGGAGTCGACACGGTCCGCGGCGCCGCGCCGCTCGGGCACCAGGTTCAGACTGGCGTCCTCGGCGAACAGTGCCTCGGTGACCACCGCGCAGAGCCCGGCGAGGGGCAGCCCCCGATTGTCGACCGCCTGGAGGACCTCCCGGACCGAGGCCAGACTCATCCGGCCGACGACGGTCAGCATGCGGATCAGACTCAGCCGCGACAGATGGTGCTCGCCGTAGTACAGCTGCCGGCCGACCGCGCTCGCCTGGCCCGGCGGAAGAAGCCCCTCCCGCAGATAGAATTTGATGGTCGGCACCGACAGGCCGGACCGACTACTCAACTCCCGAATCCTCATCGTCATCACCACCATGCGTCCGTTTCGCGTAACTCGATAGGAACAGCGTGTATTCGCTGTTTCGCCCGCTACGTCCGCATGGTGGGGCACACCCCCTCACCTGAGCAGTCTCCCCCGCCGCCACGGCCATTCTCACCGCCGGTATCGGCCCCTCGACCCCGTCGGGCCACTGCTGGCATCCGACGCCGCAGCCTGGGCCACACAGCCGCACCACTTCCGTCACTTTTGGCAGCGACTAACCGGAAACAGTCTCGTGGGGCAGATAGCGTAACTATCCATCACCGTCAGTGACGATTCGTCGACGCTCCGCCGACCGAAAACCGGACACATGGTTGCCTGGACGATTTCCGGGCGATAACATCTAGCGGCAAGATCTTGATCAAGAACGACAACCCTAAATTAAATAGTCACTTTTAATATACAAATACTCTGTCGGGCGGCGTTGTCGACGCAGTCGGACAACGCCGCGCCCCGACACTGGGAAGGGGGCGCAATGCTGATAGGCGAGATTGCCGTAAGACGTGCGTTGTGGACCATGCGAGAACGGCTCGCCGAGCCCCTGACGATCGACGACCTGGCGACCGCGGCCATGTTCAGCCGATATCACTTCTCGCGGCTCTTCCGGCGACTCACCGGCATATCACCGGGCCGGTTCCTCGCGGCCATCCGTATCCAGGAGGCCAAACGGCTACTCATCAGCACCTCGCTGACGGTGGCGGCAATCAGCACGTCGGTCGGCTACACCAGCCTCGGCACCTTCAGCTCGCGGTTCCACCGCAGTGTCGGCATATCTCCTGCGGCGTACCGGCGCCACCGCTATCCACAGGCGCTGCCGACGGAGCAGACCACCCCGGCGAGGACGGGCGGCGCCACCATCACCGGCGAGGTACGGACGTTCTGCCCGCGCTTCGCCGCGCCGATCTTCATCGGGCTGTTCCCCGACGCCATCGCCGAGGGACGGCCGGCCAGCTGGGCCGTCATGGATCGTCCCGGCCCGTACCAGCTCTCTGGGGTCACCCCCGGGTCGTGGTACCTCATCGCGCACTCCCTGAGGGGCCGCAACGTTGCGGCGAGCGACCCGGACCAAATCGATCAGGTCACCGCGGTGGCCCGATACGGCCCGGTCCGGATCGCCGGGGGCGGCAGCATCCAGGCGACGGAGATGACCGTGCGCCCGCCGCGGGACTTCGACCCGCCGGCCCTGCTCTCGCTCCTCGACCTGCCGCCGCAGGCGGTGCTGAGGCTGCGCCAGGAACAGGAGCGTCGTCACGCCATCGCGCCCACCCCGCTCACCAGCATCGGCAGCCCGGCCCGGATCCTCAGCGAGAGCATCGGCTCCGGGACGACCTGGTGACGGGGCAGCGTCGAGAGCCGAAACTCCCGGGCGATCATGGCCAGCACGAACACGGCCTCCATCATGCCGAGGTTGCTGCCGACGCAGACGCGTGGTCCCGCACCGAAGGGGATGTAGGCGTACCGAGGCCGCTCACGCACCCGGGCCGGATCGAACCGCTCCGGGTCGAACCGATCCGGCCGCGTCCAGAACTCCGGGTGCCGGTGGAGGGTGTACGGCAGGATCACGACGTCGGACCCGGCGGGGACGTGGTAGCCGCCGACCACGTCGGCCGCCACGGACATGCGCGGCAGCAGCCACACCGGTGGGTACAGCCGCATCGCCTCCTCGACCACCATCGTGCTGTACCGGAGATGGTGCAGGTCCTCGTACGTCGGCAGGCGGCCGCCGAGGACCCGGTCCGCCTCCTCACGGAGCCGCTCCCGCACCTCCGGCTCGTTGTCGATGAGGTACAGAGTCCAGCCCAGGGTGCTCGCCGTGGTCTCGTGCCCGGCGAGGAGCAGCGTCACCAGCTCGTCCCGGAGCCGGCGCCGTGCCACACGCGGATCCGCCTCCGTCCGGGTGGAGGCGACCAGCCGGGACAGCACGTCGTCATGTCCGTCCCCCCAGCCCTTCCGTTGTTCGACCAACTGATCGACCACCCGTTGCAGCTCGCGGCGGGCACGGCGGAACCGCAACTGGCGTCGCAGCGGTAGCCAGGTCGGTACCGATCCGAGCGAGGCGAGCTCGAACATGGCCTGATCCTGCACGGCGGCGAACTCGTCCCCGATGGAGCCGAACGCGCTCAGGTCCGCATCGAGCAGGGTCCGGCCCAGCACGCCCAGGGTCAGCCCGGTGAACTCGGACACCACGTCGACCGGGTCGTCGCCGCGCCACTGCCGGAGTCGGTCCATCAACTGCTCGGCCTCGACGGCGATGAGGTCGGCGTGCCGCGCCATCCGCCGCGGATGGAAGGCCGGCTGGATCACCTTGCGCTGCTTGCGCCACAGCTCGCCCTCGCTGGTCAGCAGGCCGTCGCCCAGCGCCCGCCGCGCGTGGACCAGGCCGATCCCCTTGCGGTAGTTGTCGCTGCTGTCGGCCAGGACGTGCTTCGCGTGGTCGGGCCGGTTGAAGATGTGCAGGCTCTTGTGCCCCACGGGCAGCCGGACCGCGTCCCCGTACAGCGCGATCGCGTCACTGATCATGCCCAGCCGGTCCCGAGCCATGACGGCCAGCATGCGCAGGGCGGCGCGTCGGGGCGGACCGGGCGGGGACAGCAGCCGGTCGTGCAGCAGCGTCATGACGGGACCTCCAGATCGGGGCCGACAGGTCGGAGCCGTCCCCGGTGGAACAGCAGGGCCTCGTCCTCTCCGGGCAGGGCCGTCGACAGCAGCCGGCCCACCACGATCGTGTGATCTCCTCCGTCGTAGCGCCGCCACTGCTCACACTCGAACCAGGCGAGGGCGTCCGGGATCAACGGCACCCCGGTCCGCTCTCCCGCGATCGCGGCGACCTGCGCGAACTCCGCCGGTCCCACCGGACGGCGCGAGTCGGCGAAGTAGCGCGCGAGCCCCGCATGGCCGGCGGCGAGGACCGAGATGCCGAAGTACGCCGCCGTATCGAGGAAGCGGTGCATGATCGTGGTCCGGTCGACACAGACGAGCACCAGCGGCGGGTCGAGCGAGACCGACGTGAACGAGTTGGCGGTCATCCCGTGCGGCTCGTCCCCGCCGACGGTCATCACCGTCACGCCGGTGGCGAAGGTGCCGAAGACGCGTCGCAGCGCGCGCCGGGTGTCCGTCCCGTCCCTCGTCGGCAGGCCACCCCGGTCACCGTCCGGCGCGGCCATCACGCGTCCCCCCGGGCCGTGAAGGGCGTCAGCGCCCGGACGAGCGGATCCGGCACCCGCGTCGGCACGGTCCGCGTGTTCGGTCCGCGCATACAGGCGACCCGCTGCATGCCCCGGGCCACCAGTGTCTCGGCGCCCGTGGCGTCCAGGCGCACGTAGTCGAATCCGAACTCCACCTGGGTCTGCGCGAGGTCGACCAGCCGCATCCTGATGGACAGCTCGTCGAAGAGGGCCAGCTCCGCGAAGAACTCGCAGTCGACCCGCAGGGTGAACAGCTTCAGATCGGCCTGCAGGTCGTCCAGCACCTGGGGCGCCCGTTCCCGGAGGAACAACTCCCGGCACCTGCCCTGCCAGCGCAGGTAGTTGACGTAGTAGACGTTGCCGACAAGGTTGGTCTCCTCGAATCCGACCACGTGCCGGTACTCGAAATAGCGCGACATGCTATCGGTCCTCCCTGCTCAACAGGCCGAACACCACCGGTTCCGGTCGGTCGCGCAGCGTCGTGACGAAGGTCGCGACGGTGAACCGCCCGGCACTGAGGGCGACCCAGCCGGGCTGCTCGACCGGCAGGACGGTCAGGGCAGCGACCGGCGGTTCGCCCGCCTTCTGCAGGCACTCCATCGCCACCCACACACGGGTCGCCGCCACGTCCCGGTCCTCACCCGTCTCCGGTTCGGTCAGCAACGGCAGCAGCTCGGCGTGCGCACCGAGCAGGCCACGCCACTCGACCGGCGACCGAAACGCCACCGGCTCCACGTCGCACGCGACCACCGAGGGCGCCAACGCGCAGACGGTCACCCCCGCCCCGTGAGCGAAGGACACGTCCTGGCCGCCGTCGATCTCCGGCCGGCCGTCGCTCCGGTACCGCACCGGGATCACCCGTCCGGCGGCGTGCGCCAACGCCCGGGCCGAACGCGACCGGCGCAGCGCCCGGAGGTCACCGCCGGCCGACTCGTCGTCGGGCACCACGGCGACAGCCATCCCGGCACCGGTCACGTCGGCGACAGCGCGCTGCAGGTACGGGCCCAGCAGCGCGGGCACCCAGGGCCCCTGTCCGTCCGTCTTGCGGACGGCGCGCAGGCGCAGCCCCTCCCAGCGTTCGACGACGGTCCCGCCCGCGGACCGCAACGCCACGTCGTAGACGTACGTGTCGCCGTCACGCCAGCGTTCGATGGCGCAGTACCTGAACTCGCCCGGCTCGACCGGCCCGCCGGCGGGGTGGATCCGGTCGACGCCGATCGGCAGCAACGTGGCGTGCGGCACGCAGACCTGGTTGCCGTGCATGAGCGCGTCCCGGATCCCGGGGTCACCGAGCACCAGCGTGCTCGGATGGAAGGGCGCGAACCAGTCCACCGACGCCATCGCGAGGTCGGCGTCGACCTCGAGGGCCGCCGCCCGGTGGTACCGCAGGACCCGTTGGAATCGCTCGCCCTGGAACAGGAGGTCGCCGTAGAGGTCCTCCGCCGGACGCAGCGACACGGCCGGTAGCCCGACCGGGCCAGGAGCGGGCGGGCCGTCGGGCGCAGGTCGGTCGTCGTAGCGCAGACGTGCCCGGAAGTGTTCGGCGGAGAACCGGGTCTCGCTGCTGTGGATCACCACGTCCACCACCTCGGTGTCCGTGACGACCGCGGCGACGCGGATCTGGGTCGTGCCGTCGAGCGGTACGACGATCGGCCGGAGGAACTCCGCGTTCTCGATGACGGGCACCGACGACCGGCCGGTGAGCGCCGACGCCACCTGGGCCATCGCCTCCATGCCGAGGACCGCGGGGAAGAGCAGGTTGCCGTCGAGACGGTGATCCGGCAGGTACAGGTCGCTGCCCGGGCTCAGCTCCACCTCCGTCACGAGCTCCACGCCGGGGTAGTGGACCAGTGACCGCTCCAGGAACCGCAGCAGCGGTAGCTGCACCTGCTCGTAGCCGAGCGTGTCGATCCCGGAGGTGCGTCCGCTGATCACCACGACGGGGGGCACGGCAGGATCCGTGAGCAGGCGACGCAGCAGCTCGACCCCCTGTGTGGGGGTGATCGGCGTGACACCCTCGCGGGCCAGGCTCTCCACGACCGACAGCCGCTCGCCCATCCCCACGCCCGACCAGACGGACCATTCGAGACACACGCTGCGGCACCCGGGATGCTCCGCGCCGACGGCACGGGTCAGCTCGGCCAGCCACTCGTTCGCCGTCGCGTAGTGCGCCTCGCCCCGTAGGCCGGCGCGGCCGATGATGCTGCCGAGGGTGACCAACAGTCGCAGGTTCCGCGTCTCGACGGCGTCCAGCACGGCCTGCAGCCCGTCGACCTTCGGGGCGAAGGCGCGCTGTAGCGCGGCGACGTCGAGGTTCCCCAGCGCCGCCGGCTCGTTGATCCCCGCCCCGTGCAGGACGGCGGTCACCGGACCGAGCACCCGGCGGACCTCGTCGACCGCGTCACGGACCTGGGCGGGGTCGGTGACGTCCGCCCGGACGTAGTGCGCCGTCACGCCGTGGTGCGCCAACCGCTCCAGGTTCGCCGCCAACTCGGCGTCCTCCGCCGGATCCGACCGGCCGAGGAGTGCGACCCGGGCCCCGGTGTCCACGGCCACCGCCAGCGCGCACTCGGCGGTGATCCCCTTGCCGCCGCCGGTGACGAGCAGCACGTCCGACTCGTCGACGGGCGGGTCGGAACTGTCGGGCCGCACGGGCATGGCGCGCAGCGTCGGCAGCCGCCGGACCCCGTCGTGGTCGTAGTACGCCTCGACGTACCCGTCGGTGCCACGGACCTCCTCGACGACGTGGTCCACCCCGTCGGCGGCGGGCGGCAGGTGCACGATCGTCACCCGCAGGTGGGGCGCCTCCAGCCGCAGGGTCTTGGCCAGGCCCGCCGCCCCGCGGCCGTGCTGCACGAGCACGAACCTCGTGCCCGCGTCGCCGGTCAGCGCCTCCTGCGCACCGTGGAGAGCGAGTTCGAGGTCGGCCGGCGTGCACTGCGCTGGCAGGCAGACCAGCACCCCGGGGCCCACCTCGGCGCTCTCCAGCCGCTCGGCGAGGGCCGCGGCGAACGGGTGGTCCGCTCGGGCGTACCGGCGCCAGGGGCCGGCACCGACAGGTTCCACCGGGTCGGGCGCCGGCGCCGGCTCGAGGTCGACGCTCCAGGCCCGGGCCCAGCTGGCCGCTCCGGCCACCGGCGGGGCCTCCTCCGCAGCGCCCTCCCCCGCGCTCGCCCGCAACTCGTCGAGCGTCTCGGCGAGTTCACGGACCGACGCGGTCGCGAAGTTCATCGGGGTACGCGCCGCCGGCACGCCCAGCCGCTCGGCCGCCTCGTTGACGACGTGCCCGACGGTGATGGAGCTAAGGTGCAGGTCGTCCAGGAGGCGACTGTCCGGACGCACCATCTCCAGCGGAAGCTCGGCCCGGGCGGCGGCCATCCGACGCAGCAGGTCCAGCGTCGCCTCCGCCGGAGCGGCTGCGGGGTCCGTCGGCACCGGGTCCACCGCCCACGCCGCGGCGGCGGGGGCAGCCGAAGGCTCCACGACGGTGGCGCCCTGGCCCCCGGTGGCGTCGGTGAGCGGGGCGGCCTCGCAGGGGCTGCTCAGGACCGCGGCAGGCGCACCAATGTCGATCGGCCGAGCCAGACGGTCCTCGAACAACCGCTCGGGGATCTCGGCGGCCCCATGGACGTACGCCGCGGCGACCACTCTCAGCAGGCTCGCCAGCGACTCGTCGTCGGTGTCGAGCGACACCGCCGGGACGTCGGTGACGCCGGCGGCGAGACCGGCGAGCACCCGGCCGGGTCCGACCTCCACGAAGAGGTCGACCTCCTCGGCCGCGGCGGCGACTGCCTGGCTGAACCTGACCGGTTCGGTGATCTGCCGGTGCAGATGTGACACCACGTCCGTCGACGCGGGCAGCAGCTCGCCCGTGACGGTCGAGACGACGCGCCGGTCGACGGTGCCGAGCTCGACACCGATCAGCTCGGCGGCGAACGCGTCGGCGGCCGGCGCGACCAACGGCGAGTGGAACGCGTGGGAGACCGCGAGCGGCACCGCCGCGACGCCGCTGGCCACGGCTCGGCGACAGACGTCCTCGACGGCGGCCGCCACGCCGGAGACGACCGTCTGGCCGGGGCCGTTGTATCCGCTGACGACGACCGGGAGGTCGCCGACGAGCCGGGCGACGACCTCCGGTGGGGCGGCGATCCCCGCCATCGTGCCCGACGCACTGTGCCGCGCCATGGCACGGCCCCGCGCTCCGGCCAGCCGCAGCAGGGTGGACTCGTCCATGACGCCGGCCCAGTGCAGCGCGGTCAGCTCACCGAGGCTGTGGCCGAGCGCCACGGTGGCGTCGATGCCGAACGTCGACAGCGCGGACAGGCCGGCGACGGAGCCGGTGACGATGCGTGGCTGTGCGACCTCGGTTGCGATCGTGTCCCCGTCGGACGGCAGCGCCGCGAGCCGGTACACGGCATCCAGGGCCGGGAGCCGGCGCCGCAGCGCTCCACCGCTGACGCCGGTGCCTGATCCCTGGCCGGGGAAGAGGTAGCCGATCCGGCCACGACCACCGACGCGACCGAGGAACGCGCGGTCCAATCCCGACGTCAGGGAGGTCTCCCCCGCGTCGATGGCGTCGAGGATGCGGCGGAGCTGGTGTTCGGCGTCCTCGGGGGCGGTGACGACAACGGCCGCCCGGTACGGCAGGTCACGCAGGTCGTTCCGCAATGCCACGGCCAGATCGGTGAGCTGGGCGTACGACGCGGCTCCGGCGAACCCGGCGACCTGCTCCACGCGCTCCCGCAGTGCCGTCCAGGACATGCCGTCCAGCACGAGCAGCTCGGCGTCCTGTGCCCCTGCGGCGAGTGCGACCGTCCGCGTGTCCAGGTGCCGCGGCCGCCGGGCACCCGGCTTGTCCAGCACCACGTGGGTGTTGATGCCGCCGAAGCCCATGGCGGTGATGCCGGCGCGCACCGGGGCGTCGGCCGGCCACGGCTCGGCCTCGGAGAGCACCCGCAGGGCCCGGTCGGGCGCGGTGAGCAGCTCGTGCGGTTGCGGGCAGCTGAGCGCCGGAGGCAGCACCTCATGGTGTACCGCCATGGTGGCCTTGATCAGGCCGGCCAGCCCGGCTGCCGCCTTGGTGTGGCCGATCATCGCCTTGATCGAGCTGATCACGGCCGGAGCCGCGTCCGGGGCGGCCTTCCGCCGTGCCTGGGACAGGGCGGACAGCTCGGTCGTGTCACCCACCTTCGTCCCGGTGCCGTGCCCCTCGAACAACGCGACGGTGTCCAGCCCGAACCCCGCCCTCGCGTACGCCCGCTGCAACGCGAGTCGGTAGCCGTCGGCCTCCGGTCGGGTGATGCCGCCCCTGCCGTCCGAGGAGATCCCCCAGCCGGCCACGGTGGCGTAGATGCGGTGCCCGGCCCGCCGTGCCTCCTCCTCCCGCATCAGCACGACCATCCCGCAGCCCTCACCCGGCCAGAACCCGCTCGAGTCGCGGTCGTACACCCGCATCTCGCCGGTGGCGAGTGCTCCGGTCTTGGCGAAGCCGATGATCTCGAAGGGGTCGATCGAGAGGTCGACCCCGCCCGCGAGTGCCACGTCGATGTCGCCGTCGACCAGGGAACGGCAGGCGGTGATGACCGACAGCAGTGAGGAGGAGCAGGCGCCGTCCACGGTGTAGCCGCCACCCTGGAGGTCGAAGTGGTTGCAGATGCGGCCGGCGATGGTGTTGGAGAGGGCTCCGGCGAGGGTGTCCTCGTCGATGGGCGGAAAGGGCCGCTTGTAGTCGGCCTCGACACGGTCGAGGAAGTCCGCCAGGCGCTGCTCGTTCCAGTCCGCGTCGGTCAACGCGGAGGCGAGCACCCGGCGGACATAGGGCCATCGCAGCCGGAGCTGGTTGGCGCGGGAGAACTCACCGGTGAGGCTGTTCCCGACAACCACGCCGGTCCGTTCGTGCGGTAGGCCCGCGCCCATGGGGAATCCGGCGTCGGCCAACGCCGCGGCGGCGACGTCGAGCGCCAGCCAGTGCGTCAGGTCGGTGGAGCGGAACGTACTGCCCGCGACCTTGAACGCGATCCGGTCGAATTCCCAGCCTTCCAGTAGGGCGGCGTTGCGGGCGTAGAAGCGGTCGGGCGCGGCGGGATCGGCCGACCAGTAGTCGGCGAGCCTCATCCGGCTGTCGGGCAGTCGGCGGAAGGCCCGCCGGCCGGCGACGGAGTTCTCCCACAGCTCCTTCGGGGAGGTCGCATCCGGATACCTGCATGCCATGCCGACGATGGCGATCCTCGTCATGTTGAGCGAATCTCCGATCTGGTCGCGGTCGCGACCGCAGTGCTAGCGGGTGTCCGACGCACGGTCGTACCGGCCGATGGCGAGCGTCTTCCGGATGCGGCTCCGCCAGATCTCGTACGCCGGTGGTTCGCCGGGCAGGGAATGACCAGGCCGTGCGCGGTCGGTGACCGCCGCCGCCTCGACCGGCGGGAGCCCGCAGAACAGGCGGGTGGCGGTCTCCACGTGCGGGACCACGAGCCCGGCGCGCACCCGGGCCGCCGCTGCGAACGCGGAGCCCTGGATCAGGTGGGCGCGGTATGCCCCGGCGCGGCGCCAGAGTTCGCGCAGCTCCGTCTCGTCCGCGCCGCCGGCGTAGGTGGCGGCCAGGCCGACGCCGCTGTACAGGTCGGCCCGGCGGGACTCGGCGAACCCGTCGACGAGTCGGGTGACCTGCAGCACGTCGGTTCCGCCGACGAACCACAGCGCCCGGCCGATCCCCTGGTCGATGGCGCGGTTGGCGTAGCCCGTGTCGTCGTCGACCGGCCACGGGAACCGCTCCGGCTGGAAGTGCTCGAAGACGTACCGCCGGGTACGGAAGTACGCCTGGTGGAATCCGTACCCGTCGAGGGCGAGCCAGCGCAGCAGCGGGTCCGGGGTGTGCAGCATGGGCCACCGGAATCGGGGCAGTCGTGCCATCGCCCACCCGATGCCGACGTACGCCATGTAGACGTGCCGGTCGCCGGGGCCGGCGAGGAACTCCTCCAGTTTCCCGCCGCCGAACGGTAGGGCGTCGCGGATGGCCAGTGCCATCGCCGCGCCCTCGTAGCCGAATCCGCGGAACCGCTCGGGAATCCGCTCGAGGGCCGGCTCGATCTCGGCCACCCGCCCGGCCGCGGCCGCGTCGCCGTAGCCCTCGAGGAACGTCCGACCGATCGTCTCCAGGAGTCCCTGCGCCTGTGGTGACTTCACATGGAAGCCCCGCACGCTCACGTACGTGTTGTGCACCTCCGGCGTCAGGACGATGCGACGCAGCGAACCGATGAAACCCACTGGTACCCCTTACGTGGTCAGCGCCGATCGAGCGGGCCGGGTACCCACGCGGCTCGCTTGCGGCAACGTCTTCCTGCGGCGGGAGATCCCCGCCGCGTCACAGTCAGTGCGCCGTCGTGCCCGACGGCTCCGCGTCGAAGTGGGCTCGCACCCGCTGGCGCCACACCTCGTACGCCGGCTCCCCGCGGGACGGGAATCCGTTGCCGGCGACGTCGTCGGCGAGCGCCGACGCGGCGGCGACGGAGAGCCCGGTCAGCACGGCGACGGTGTCCTCGGTGTGCGGCGGCACGGCGGCCGAGAACGTTCGGGCGCGGGCTGCGAAAACCGCTCCCTGTGCCAGGTGCGGCCGGTACGCGCCCGCGTGCCGGCGCAACGTTCCCAGCCCGGCGCGGTCGCAGCCGCCGGCGAAGGTGGCCGCCAGTCCGACGCCGCTCCACAGATCGGCCCGCCGGCCGGCGGCGAACCGCCCCACCGCGGCGGCGACGCCGTCGACCTGGCCGCCGTGGATGAACCAGAGCGCGCGGCCGATCCCCTGGTCCACGGCGCGCAGGAAGTAGTCGGGTGAGCCCTCCCACGGGTACGGGGCGGGCCGCTCGAGCCTCCCCACCCACCGGTCGGTGTCGAAGTAGGCGCGGTCGAAGCCGTATCCGTCGACCGCGAGCCAGCTCATCGTCGGGTAGTACGGCGTTCCGGCCAGGTCCGGCACCACCCTGCGCCAGAGCGGCCGGGGCAACCGCGCCATCGCGAAGCCGATGCCGATGTAGTTGAGAAAGGTGTGGGGACGACCTGGGCCGGCGAGCAGGTCCCGCGCCCGACGGGTGCGGTTCATCGCCATCGCATCCCGGATGGTGAACGCCATGGTCGCGCCTTCATAGGCGAATCCGCGCTGGTACGGGTCGATCAGCGCGAGGCGGCGCTCCACCTCCCACAGGTCGCGGGACTCCATACCCCACTCGAAGCCGCACACCACCGTCTGGGGAATCGCCTCGAGTTGGCGCGTCGCCTCCGACAAGATGCCCGGGAACCCGCGGGCGGCAAAGCCGACCTCCCGCAATGACGGGGCCAACGCGTACCGACGTAGCGAACCGACGATGGTGGGCATCGTTCCCACTTTCCTGCCGTGATTTGCAGAGCAACCGTCACCGCTGGACGGCCGTTCCATCGTCAGCCAACAGGACGCGCGATTCTTCTCCCGCTGTGCGTAGTCGACCCGCGCGACCAGGCGACGCGCCGATGGCGTCGGCGCTCGTGGATCCGGGAAGCGTGCCACCGGGAGGAGCGCACAGCGGAAGAGGACTCGGCCCGCGCTCCTCGGCACGCTGAAATTCGCGACCTCCCCCACTCGCGCCCGTCCCCGTGTCGTCCGAATGACGCCATGGCCGGCGGAAAAGGGGCCACCTCAAGCTCGTAGAGGAATTCGGAATGGACAAGGCGAACGTATTCGCTGATCTGGCGGACGACTGCGCGGATCTCGATCAGATCCTGGCCGACCTGGGTCCTGAGGACTGGACCCGCTCGACACCGGCGCCCGGCTGGCAGGTGCGGCACCAGGTCGCCCACCTGTGCGCGGTCTTCCGGATGGCCGCCGTCGCGGCATCCGACGCCCCGGCGTTCCAGGCGCTGATGGCGCAACTCGGCGACGACTTCGACGTCAACGTGACCGCCGCGCTGTCCCGGTACCTCGACACCGGCTCGGCGGCGCTGCGCGGACGGTGGCGCGAGGAGTGGACCGACGCGGTCGAGGCGCTCGCCGCCGTACCGGCGGGGCAGACGGTGCCCTGGCTCGTCCGCCCGTTGCCGGCGCCGGTGCTCGCCGCCGCCGGGATGATGGAGCTGTTCGGCCACGGTCAGGACATCGCCGACGCCCTGGGGATACGGCGCGACCACAACGACCGGATCCGGCACGTCGTCGGCTTCGCCGTGCAGACGTGGGACTTCGGCTACCTGAGCCGCAACCTGACCCCACCCCAGCGGGGTTTCCGGTACGAGCTGACCGCCCCTTCGGGCGCGCTGTGGGTGTACGGACCGGAGGACGCCGAACTGATCACCGGCCCCGCCGTCGACCTCTGCCTTCTCGCCACCCGTCGACGGCACCGGGACGACCTCGCGCTGACCGCCGTCGGCGCGGACGCCGACCGCTGGCTCGACATCGCGCAGGCCTACCGCGGCCCGGCTGGTCCGGGACGCCGGCCGGGTCAGTTCGACCCGCCCGCGGCCACCGCGGGCGGGCTGTCGCACACCCTGGACGGGCAACCGTGACGGCCGGGCAGCCGACGCCCGACCCGGTACGGACGGCGACGCTCGAAGCGTTCGCCGACACGATCATCCCTGGGACGAAACGCTTCCCCGGCGATCGGGCCATTGCGGGCGTCGTGGACGACGCCGGCGCCGTGGAAGCCGGCGCCCTCGACCTGCTCGCTCACCCCGCCCTCGGGCTGGCCGAGGCGCTCGACGGCATGGCCGGGCTGCTCAACATGCACGCGCAGGCCTACGCTCGGGCTCGACAACTCACCCTGGACCCGGCGGTGCCCGCGTTCGTCGCCCTCGAATTCGACGACCGCACGGCCCTCGTGCAGGACCTCACCGACCCGTCCCACCCCGAACGCGAGGTGTGGTTCGGCGCTGCCCTTTTCTGCACGATGGCGTTCGACAGCGCGCCGCACCTGTCCACCGCGGCTGCCCTCGACCAGGGGCACCCCGGCCTGTCCATCCTCGGCTTCAGCAAACCGAACGAGGACGACCTCTGGCGGTTCCCGCACTTCTCCTACCAGCGGCAACTCGCCGACATCCATCCGCAGACCACGGCGACGGGAAGCCCCGCATGACCAGCATCGAGCAGACCGACGTCATCGTCGTGGGCAGCGGCTTCGGCGGCGCGATCCCGGCGTACCACCTCGCGGCCGGTGGCGCCCGGGTCGTGGTGCTGGAGCGAGGTCCATGGCTCGACAGCAGCGAGTTCGACCACGACTTCCTCCTCGGCTCGTCCTACACCCGGATCTTCGACTTCACGGTCGGCGACGGCATGAGCGTTCTCGCGGGCAACTGCGTCGGCGGCGGCAGCGTCGTCTACTTCGCCACCATGCCGCGGGCGCCCCGCTTCGTCTTCGAACGCACCGGCGGCCGCGGGCGGCGGATGTGGCCGGCCTCGATCAACCGCGACACCCTGGACCCGTGGTACGACATCGTCAGCGAGGCGCTGCCCGTCACCGAGCAGTCCTGGAACGACGTGCCGTTCGCCGGCGGCCTGTTCGCCGCCGCCTGCGCCCACGCCGGTCGTACCGCGAACCCGGTTCCGTCGGCGATCGACAAGCCCAGGTGCACCAACTGCAACTGGATGATGGCCGGCTGCCGCTTCGACGCCAAGCGCTCCCTGTTGCTGAACTACCTGCCCGCCGCGCTCGCGCACGGCGCGCAGATCCGGCCGCTGCACGAGGTGCAGCGGCTGTCCCGGACCCCGGAGGGCGGCTACCGGGTCCACTACGACGTCATCGACGACGAGGACTACCGCGTCACCCGGGGCGGCGGGGTGATCGAGGCGAAGATGGTGGTGCTCGCGGCCGGAGCCGGCGCCACCCCGGTCATCCTCCAGCGCTCCGAGTCGGAACTCGGCACGATGCCACCGGCGGTCGGCCGCTACTTCTCCGGCAACGGGGAACGCCTGAACACCGCCGTCGTGAACGACGAACGGGCCCGCGAGCTCCTCGGTCTGGACCGCGGTGACGGCACGGCGTACGAGGCGCACCAGATCGGGAAGGGCCCGTGCGTGGCCACCTGGGACAAGCTCGACGGGTCGCTGCCCGAGTACAGCCGCTACTCGCTGGAGCAGCTGTACTTCCCACCGGGTCTGGGCACCATCCTCGCCCAGGCGCCCGGCGCCGCCGGGCCGACCTGGTTCGGCCGGGAGAAGAAGGAGATGCTGCGCCAGTGGCGCTCCTGGCTGACGGTGTTCGCCATGACGGAGGACGACAACGAGGGCGTCTTCGGGGCGCCTCCGGCGCGCGGCAACGCGGAGCGGATCGCGCAGCAGATGCTCGGACGTGGTTCGCTGCGCTACGACCCGACGGAGAACACGCTCCGGGGCTGGGCCGAGTCCGACGCCGACGTCCGGGACATCCTGGAACGCGACGGTCTGGCCCGGGTGCGGCCGTGGACGAACGACCAGGTCGGCGCGTATACCGTGCACCCGTTGTCCTCCTGCCGCATCGGTGACGACCCGGCGACGTCGGCCCTCGACGACCGGCACGAGCTCCGCGACCATCCCGGCATCTTCGTCACCGACGGGTCGGCGGTGCCGGCGGCGCTGACCGTCAATCCGGCGCTGACGATCGCGGCCCTGGCCGAACGCGCGGTGCCGGGTCTGGTGCGGGCCGCGCAGCAGCGCGGCATCGCGGTAACGTACGGCGCGCCGTCGCCGGACGGCACCCGGGCAGGGGACCCGAGCCTGCGACGGTTCAGGTGAACGGCGGCCCGACTCAGGGCGGCGGGGTGCCCATGGGCGCCCTGCTCGCCCGGCTGACCCGTGGGATCACCCAGAGCCACATCGAGCACCTGAGCCCCGTGCCGGTGCGGGGTGCGCCCGCCGCGGTCCGGCACGTCTACCGGCGGCTCGAACGGGAGTTCGGCCTGCTCGCGCCACCGGTGACCTTGCACGCCGCCTCTCCCCCCGTGCTCGCCGCCTGTTGGCTGATGCTGCGAGAGGCACTGCTGGTCGACGGTCTGGTCCGGCGTGACACGAAGGAGGCGGTGGCCGCGGCGGTGTCCCTGGCCAACCGTTGCCCGTACTGCGTGGACGTTCACGGCAGCGCCCTGCGAGGGCTGCTGCGCGGGCCGGACGCCCGCGCCCTGATCGACGACCGGCTCGCCGAGGTCACCGAGCCGCGGCTGCGGGCGATCGTCGAGTGGTTCCGCCACGACGGCACCCCCGCCGGGGCGGTGCTCCCGCCACGGGTGGATCCCGCCGAGATCCCGGAACTCATCGGTGTCGCGGTGCTGTTCCACTACCTCAATCGCATGGTGAACGTCTTCCTGGCCCCGTCCCCGCTGCCCGTCGCGATGACTCCGCGCGCGGCCCGGGTCGCGCGCTGGCTCGCCGCCGTGACGATGGCCCGGCTCGCTCGCCGGGGTGTCGCCCCCGGAGCGGACCTCGACCTGCTTCCGCCGGCGCCGCTGCCGCCCGATCTCGGTTGGGCCCGCCCGAACGCCACCCTGACCACCGCCTTCGCCCGGGCCAGTGCCGCCGTCGACGATGCCGCGGAACGTGTCGTGCCCGCATCCGTTCGGGGGCTTCTGCTGGACCTCCTGGCCGGCCCGGCGGGCCTGCGCGCGGTCACGGACCGGGCCGGGTTGGAGGCGTCGCTCGAGACCCTGCCGAAGTCGGACCGGGCGGGTGGGCGCCTGGCCCTGACCGCCGCCTTCTTCTCCTACCGGGTCACCGACGCCATGGTGGCGGGCAACCGGCTGGGCGGCTGCGACGACCGCCGCCTGCTGGAGCTGGTCTCCTGGGCCAGCCTGACGGCGGCCCGGGCGGCCGGGCGGCAGCTACAGGCCGCGTGGCAGGGCGCTCCGGGCGCGGTGCCGCCCAGAGAGCGGAGGGGATGACGTTGGAGGTCATCCCGCCGCTGGCACCGGAGACCCTGCTCGTCTTCCTGATCGCCGTCACCGTCCTGCTACTGACGGCCCGGGTCCTCGGGCGGCTGGCCGCCCGGGTCGGCATGCCCGCCATCGTCGGCGAGCTGCTCGCCGGGGTGCTTCTCGGCCCCTCCCTGCTCGGGCACCTGTTCCCGCAGGCGGCCCGGCTCCTGTTGCCCACCGAAGCCGGTGACATGCACCTGATCGACGCGGTCGGGCAGTTCGGCGTGCTGCTCCTCGTCGGCATCACCGGCACCCACCTCGACCTGGGTATGCTGCGCAGCAAGCGGCGTACCGCGGTCGTGGTGAGCCTGTGCGGACTGCTGCTGCCGCTGCTCGGTGGGGCCGGCCTCGGGCTGCTGATGACCGCGCCGGCGGGTGACGGGACGGCGGACCGGGTGCTGTTCGCGCTCTTCCTCGCCGTGGCGATGGGAGTGACCGCGCTGCCTGTCATCGCCAAGACCCTGACCGACATGGGCCTGCTGCACCGCACCGTGGGCCAGCTCATCCTCATGGCGGGCACCGTCGACGACGCGGTGTGCTGGTTCCTGCTCTCACTTCTGGTCGCGGCCGCCACGGTCGGCCTGAGCGCCGGCTCGGTGGCCGTGTCGGTCGCGGCACTGGTCGGCTTCGTCATCTTCGTGTCGACCGTCGGCCGGGTCCTGGTGCGAGCGGTGATGCGGCGCGTGGCCCGGTCGGACGAGGCGGGACCCACGGTCGCCGCCACAGTGGTCGTCGTGCTGATCGGTGCGGGGCTGACCCACGGGCTGGGCATGGAGGCCGCGCTCGGGGCGTTCGTCGCGGGCCTGCTCATCCGCGTCCCGGATCCGGCGAAGCTCGCGCCGCTACGGACGGTCGTGCTCACCGTGCTCGCGCCGATCTTCCTCGCCAGCGCCGGTCTGCGAATGGACCTGACGGCACTGCGCGACCCCGGCCTCGCGCTGACGGCGGCGGCGGTGGTCACCGTGGCCATTGCCGGCAAGTTCGCGGGCGCCTACCTGGGTGCCCGGCTCAGTGGGCTGACGAGCTGGGAGGGACTGGCCGTCGGGGCGGGCATGAACGCCCGCGGCGTGGTGGAGGTGATCGTGGCGATGGTGGGTCTGCGGCTGGGCGTCTTCGACGTGGACATGTACACCATCGTCATCCTCGTCGCGATCGTGACCTCGGTGATGGCGCCACCGATGCTGCGGATGACGCTCCGCCGGGTGCGGGTCGAACCGGAAGAGCGGCGCCGGCTGCTGCGTATCGAGGGCAGGGAGCCCGCGCCGGCGTCGCAGGCGTCTCGATAGCCACGTCCGGTCACGGCCGCGGACCACGGTCCGCGGCCGTCGCCGTCTGCCGGCCGCGACCGACGAGGCCGACGACCTCCACGCCTGGGACGACGACGGCGTACGCACGGGCGCGGCGGTCCGGAATCCGGGCCGCCGCACGGCGTGGCTGACTCCCCTCCGACGCGGCCCTCCGTTCGCGGTGCCCCCGCGAGTCGGCGCCGAGGCGGGGCTGTGGGACCGGTTCGGGATGGCAACCTGGCTCAGACGATGCGGACGTGGGGGACGTAGAGGATCCACCGGCCGCCCTGCTCGACGAACTGGCGCTCCTTGGCCATGATCTCCTCCGCGTGGTTCCAGGCGAGCAGCAGGGCGTAGTCGGGATAGGGGTCCGAGAACGCCGCGTAGGGACGTACCGGTATGTGTGCGCCCGGCGACAGACGGCCCTGCTTCTCCGGTGTGGTGTCACAGATGAACGGCACCAGGTCGGGTCCGATTCCGCAGTAGTTGGTGACGGTCGCGCTCTTGGACGTGGCGCCGTAGCCGACCACCCGCCGGCCCGCGTCACGCAGGTCGGTCAGGAGTGCGACCAGATCCGTACGGATGCGCTCGATCTGTCGGCCGAAGCGGAGGTACGTCTCGTGCTCTCCGATGCCGTAGCGGGCCTCCTCCTCGACCATCCGCGCCACACTCGGCCGGCGCTCTCGGGAGCCGGGGCGGGCGACGGTGTAGCGCACCGACCCGCCGTGGATCGGGATACGCTCCACGTCGACCAGTTCGAAGCCGAGCCGGGCCACCATCGCGTCCACCGACCGTACGGCGAACAGGTAGAAGTGCTCGTCGTAGATCTGGTCGAAGTACGCGTACTCGACGATGTCGCTGACGTACCGGTCCTCGAACACGAAGATCCCGTCGGGCGTGAGCAGCCGGTCGACCCCCCGGAAGACCGTGTCGATGTCGGCGACGTGGCTGACCGTGTTCGCGGAGAAGATGACCTTCGCGGGGCCGTCGGTGGCGAGGATCTCGGTGGCGGAGCGCTCGTCGAAGAAGTCGACCCTGACCCTGACCCCTCTGGCGACGGCGGCCGCGGCGGCGCCGGCGGACGGGTCGACCCCGAGATGCCGTACGCCTGCGGCGCTGAGCGTATGGAGCATGATGCCGTCGTTGCTGCCGATCTCCACGACCAGGTCGTCGACGCCGGTGAGCTCGGTGTCCCGCAGCTGGCGGGCCACCTCCTCGAAGTGGCTGCGCAGGCCGGCGGAGGTGGAGGACCGGTAGGGGTAGTCGGCCCGGAACATGTTGTCCGTCGGCATCGGCTCCAGCTGCTGCACCATGGTGCAGTCGGCGCAGATGCCCACCGCCAGCCGGAAGAAGGTCTCGGAGTCGACTTCCTCGGGCTTGAGGAAGGCGTTGGAGACCGGCTGCCTTCCGAGATCCACCCACTCCCGCACGGGCCCCGCACACAGTCGGCATGCCGGGGCGGCTGACACCAGCTCGCGGCCATTCACGTCGTCATGCTCCTTCACGGTGTCGCACACCGTCGGTCGCCCGCGCCTGCCGCCGCCTCGCCGCACCGGCGGATGACCAGATACGGCAACGGCACACGTCGACGCCGGTCCGAGAGGCGGTGGCGTCGCGGCGTCGGCAGCGGCCCTGAGCAGGTGCCGACGATGGTGCGGGAGGCGGCCCTTCCGCCGTCGCACCGCCATCGTCGCGGCACCGCGGACCTCCCGGCATTTCTCAGGGTGCTCGACCTGGGCGTGTGCGGCACGCAGGTCCGAAGCCGCGCGACGGTGACCGGCGGCGACGGACCCGGTCCTGGGCCGCCCGTGGTCGCCGACCGGTCGGCACCGCAACGGGGAAGATGCCGGCGGCTCGGCCCGGGAACGAGGATCGGTTGGCATCGGGCGGGACGCAGCGTATCCCCAGTTCACCGTCTGCAGAGACTGCGGCCGATGGCTGCCGATTCCCCCGGCGTTTCTCCCGGTCCGACGCTGCGGCAACAGCGTCGGCCCGGGAGTTGGTCTTGTGTACCGAGGATGAGGAGACGCGCATGGCCAGGGCCACATCACCGGGCGGCGTGCCGGGTCCGCCGAACCGCCCGACGGCAGGGGCCTCCGCGCCCCGGGCCGAGAGGACCTGACGTGGGTACGCAAACCACCGTGGCCGTCGTCGGCATGGGCTACGTCGGGTCGTGCGTCGCCGCGACGATCGCCGACCGCGGTCTCCACGTCATCGGAATCGACACCCACGCCGACCTCGTGGAGCGGCTGAACAGCGGCACCACGCCGCTGCGGGAGCCAGGGCTCGCCGACCGCATCCAGGCCGGGGTCGGAAGCGGCCGTCTCCGGTCGACGACCGACCACCGCGCGTCGGCGGAGGCCGACGTCGTCCTCCTCACGGTCGCCACGCCCGTACGGTCCGACGGGTCGCTGGCCGACGACCACCTCCGCGCCGCCTGCACGGCATTGGCCCAGCACCTGCGCGCGGGACAACTGGTGATTCTCAAGAGCACCGTCCCTCCGGGAACGACCCGGGACCTCGTCCGTCCCCTGCTGGAGGCAGGCGGGCTGCGGGCCGGGGCAGACTTCGCCCTGGCCTTCGCGCCCGAACGCCTGGCCGAGGGGACCGCGATGACCGAGTTGCAGACCCTGCCGGTCGTCGTCGGTGGCCTCGACCCGGACAGCACCCGGGCGGCAGCGGACTTTCTGGGACGTGCGCTCGGGACCAAGGTCCTCACGCAGGACTCCCTGGAGGCGGCCGAGGTCGTCAAGCTCGCCGACAACTGGTGGATCGACCTCAACATCGCCCTCGCCAACGAGCTGGCCATGTTCTGCGACCTGTTCGGGGTGGACGTGCTGGACGTCATCAGCGCCGCCAACTCCATCCCGAAGGGGAACGGACACGTGAACATCCTGCGACCGAGCGTCGGCGTCGGCGGTTCCTGCTTGACGAAGGATCCCTGGATGGTGTGGCGGTCCGCCCGCCGGCACGGGCTGGACATCGCTACCGCGCGGGTGGGTCGCGAGGTCAACCAGCAGATGCCCGGCTACGCCGCCCGGCTGGTCCTGGACGACCTCGCGGCCCGCGGGGTGGCCCCGTCGGCGGCGACGGTGGCGATCCTGGGGCTGGCCTTCAAGAACGACACAGGGGACCTGCGCGCGACGCCGACCCGCGGCGTGGTCGACGCTCTGTCGGCCGCGGGCGTGCGGGTGCGAATCCACGATCCGTTGGTCGACCCGGTCCACGCACGCGAGACCTTCGGGCTACCCGTCACGGCGACGGTCGAGGAGGCGGTGCGCGACGCGCACTGCGTCGCCCTGCTGGCCATGCATCGGGAGTTCAGGTCCCTCGACTTCGCCGGGTTGCCCGTCGCCGAAGGCTGCCTCGTCCTCGACGGTCGTGCCTACCTGCCCAAGGAGGAGATCGCCATGTTGGAACGACTGGGCTACACCTACCGCGGGGTGGGCCGATGAGCACGCCCCGGGTCGTCGTCACGGGGGGATACGGCTTCATCGGCAGTCACCTCGCGGAGCGGCTCGTCACCGCCGGGGCGGACGTGACCGTCCTGGACGGCGGTGACCCGGCGCCGCACCTCGACCTGCTGCGCCGGCACACCCGGCACGTCCGAGGGGACATCCGCGACCCGGACCGGCTGGCGGAGGCGATCACCCCCGGGGTGGACCTGGTCTACCACCTCGCCGCGGCGGTCGGCGTGGACACCTACCTGAGCGACCCGCTGGAGGTGATCGACACCAACTTCGTCGGGACGATGCGGGTGCTGGAGCGGGCCACGGAGGTCGGGGCGCGGGTCGTCGTCGCCAGCACCAGCGAGGTCTTCGGCAAGAATCCTGCCGTGCCCTGGAGCGAGGACGCCGACCGGGTCCTCGGCCCGACCACCGCCCAGCGGTGGTGCTACTCCTCCAGCAAGGGGCTCGCCGAGCACCTCACCTTCGGCTTCGTGCAGCAACACGGCCTCGCGGCGTCCGTGGTCCGCTACTTCAACGTCTACGGTCCCCGCCAGCGGCCCGCCTACGTGATCAGCCGCAGCGTCCACCGGGCACTGAACGGCCGGCCGCCGATCGTCTACGACCAGGGACGGCAGACCCGCAGCTTCACGTACGTCGCCGACGCCGTCGAGGGCACCATCCTCGTCGGGGCCTGCGACCGGGGCATCGGCGAGGCGTTCAACATCGGCAGCATGCGGGAGACCACCATCGCCGAGGCCGTCGCTCTCGTGGGCGCCGTGAGCGGGGCCGCGCAGAGCGCCGTCGCCGCCGACACGGCGAAGCAGCTCGGCGCCGCGTACCAGGATCTGCCACGGCGCATCCCCGACGCCACCCGAGCGAGGACGCTCCTGGGCTGGAGCGCGGAGACGCGGCTGCGGGAGGGCCTGACGCGGACCGTGGAGTGGGCGCGCGCCAACCCGTGGTGGCTGGCCCTGCCCGACAGCGGTGCCGGCCGGTGAGCGCCGGGACACGCCCGCTCACCGGGGACGAGTACGTCGAGTCGCTGCGCGACGGTCGGGCGGTCTATCTCCACGGTGAGCGGATCCGTGACGTGACGGTCCATCCCGGCTTCCGCAACCCGGTCCGGATGACGGCGCGGCTGTACGACGCACTGCACGCCGAGGAGCACCGCCCGGTGCTCACCGCGGCCTGCGACGCTCCGGGGAGCGACGGCTACACGCACCGGTTCTTCACGACCCCACGCAGCGCGGAGGACCTGGTCGCCGACGCGGGTGCCATCGCCACCTGGGCCCGGATGAGTTACGGCTGGCTGGGGCGCAGCCCCGACTACAAGGCGTCGTTCCTCGGCACCCTGGGCGCCAACGCCGCCTTCTACGAGCCTTTCGGCGACAACGCGCGACGGTGGTACCGGCAGTCGCAGGAGAAGGTGCTCTACTGGAGCCACGCCATCGTCCACCCACCGGTGGACCGATCGCGTCGGCCGGACGAGGTGGCGGACGTGTTCGTGCACGTCGAGCGGGAGACCGACGCGGGTGTGGTGGTCAGCGGCGCCAAGGTGGTCGCCACCGGTTCGGCCCTGACCGACCACATCTTCGTCGCCCACTACGGCCTTCCCGTGGCCAAGCGGGAATTCGCGCTGGTGGCTGCCGTGCCCACCAACGCGCCGGGGGTCAAGCTGATCTGCCGCCCGTCCTACACGGCCACCGCGAACGTGACGGGAAGCCCGTTCGACTACCCGTTGTCGTCCCGGCTGGACGAGAACGACACGATCCTCGTCCTCGATCAGGTCCTGATCCCGTGGGAGAACGTCTTCATCTACGGTGACCTGGCCAAGGTGCAGACGTTCGCGGGACGGTCGGGCTTCACCGAGCGGTTCACCTTCCACGGATCTGTCCGGCTCTCGGTGAAGCTGGAGTTCCTGGCCGGTCTGCTGGCCAAGGCGCTCGAGACGACCGGCACCGCGGACTTCAGGGGCGTGCAGAGCCGGCTGGGCGAGGTGCTGGCGTGGCGCAACCTGTTCCGCGGGCTGGCCGAGGCGGCCGCACGCGAGCCGGTGCCCTGGCACGACGGCGCCGTCCTACCGAATCCCCGGTACGGCATGGCATACCGATGGTTCATGCAGGTCGGCTACCCCCGGGTCCGGGAGATCATCCTGCAGGACGTGGCCAGCGGCCTGATCTACGTCAACTCCGGCACGGAGGACTTCCGTAACCCGGAGCTGCGACCGTACCTCGACCGGTACCTGCGCGGTTCGCAGGGCGTCGAGGCGGTCGACCGGGTCAAGGTGATGAAGCTGCTGTGGGACGCCGTCGGCTCCGAGTTCGGCGGCCGGCACGAGCTGTACGAGCGCAACTACGCCGGCAACCACGAGAACACCCGGATCGAGCTGCTGGCCGGCGCGATGGCCGGCGGGGATCTGGACCGGTACAAGGCGCTCGCCGACGCGTGCCTCGACGAGTACGACCTCGACGGCTGGCGGGTCCCGGACCTGACGTCGTACGACGGGCCGTGGCCGGTGCACGACGGGCCCTGACCCGCACGCCCCCGACCGCCACACCGCGCGTGCCGCGCCCGTCCGCGGGCGCGGCACGCGCCGTTCGTCCCGGGTCAGCTGCCCGCCATGATCTCGGCGACCGTCTCCGCGTCCCCGGCGCCGTGAGCCGCGATCAGGGCCGCGAACCGGGCCGCCGGCATGACCCGTACGCCCAGCGCTGCCGCCTTGTCCGCCTTGGAGCCGGCGCCCTCCCCGACCACGACCAGGTCGGTCCGGGCGGAGACCGACGACGAGGCGGTCCCGCCCAGCCGCTCGACCGCCTCGTTGCCCTCGTTGCGGTTGAGCCCGGGCACGGCACCGGTCACGACGACCCGCATCGGGGCTCCGTCGGGCCGGCGTAGCGGCGCCGCGACCGGCCCGGAGGTGGCGGGGCCCGCCTCGGCCGGGGACGCCGCTCCCGGCTCGACCATGTTGACGCCACGCGCGACGAGCTTGTCGATCACGGGGGTGAGCTCGACGAGGTCGGCGGCGATCGTGGCGGCCCGGTCCGGGCCGACGCCCTCCACCCGCTGCAGGTCCTCGACGCCCGCGTCGAGCAGTGCCCGCATCGAGCCGAAGTGCCGGGCTATCCGGCGGGAGAGGGCCCGGCCGGTCATGCGCACACCGAGACCGATCAGCACGCGGGACAGGGGGCGTTGCCTGGACGCCTGGATGCTCGCGACGAGTTTCGCCGCCGAGACGCTCCCCATCCTGTCGAGGGTGACCAGGGCGGCCGGTTCGAGATCGTAGAGGTCGGCCGGATCGGTGACCAGACCGGCGGCGACCATCATCTGGATGATCTTGTCGCCGAGGCCCTCGATGTCCATCGCGTCCCGGGTGGCGAAGTAGGCCAACGCCTCGTGGGCGCCGCAGGCCCGTCCACGCACGCATCGCCAGCGCTTCTGCGTCCGGTCGAGCTCCCCGCCGCAGCGTGGACAGCTTCCCGGCGGCTCGTACGGCGCCGAGGCCGGGTTACGTTCGTCGAGCTTGGCGCCGGTGATCTCCGGGATGACGTCGCCCGCCCGGCGGACGAAGACGACGTCCCCCACCCGCACGTTGCGCCGGGTCAGGTCGTCGAAGTTGTGCAGGGTCGCCGACGTGACGGTGACACCGCTGATCTGCACGGGCTCGAGCACCGCCACGGGGGTGACCACGCCGGTACGACCGATCTGCACCTCGATGCCCAGCAGCCTCGTGGTCCGGGTGTCCGCGGGGAACTTGTACGCCACGCCCCAGCGGGGGGCACGGCTCGACGAGCCGGCCAGCTCCCGGTCCCGCGTGCCGTCGACCTTGACGACCGCGCCGTCGACACCGAACCCGATCGCGCTGCGGGCGGCACGCAGCGCCTCCACGGCGGCAAGCACCTCGTCGAGGGTGGGGCAGACCGCCAGCGGCACGGATGCGGAAAGGGTGGTCCGCACGCCCAGGTCGGCCAGCGCCGTCATCTCGGTCGAGTGCGACGCCTCCCCGGTCGGTTCGGTCACCGCGCCGCGCACCCCGTAGGCGATGAAGGACAGCGGTGCGTCGTAGGCCCGTCCTTCGGCCCGCAGGGTGCCGGCCGCGGCGCTGCGGGGGTGGGCGAAGGGAGGCTCGCCGTGCCCGGTGCGCATCTCGTTGGCGATCACGAAGTCCGCGTCGGTCATGAAGACCTCGCCGCGGACCTCGATCGTGACCGGTCGGGCGAGCTGTTCCGGCAGCCCGACCGCGCGCCGGGCCTGGCCGGTCACGTCCTCCCCCGCCCGTCCGTCGCCACGGGTCGCGACCCGTACCAGCCGGCCGTCGACGTACCAGGCCGCGATCGCGAGACCGTCGATCTTCGGTTCGACCACGAAGGCGGCCACCGGGTGACCGAGCAGTTTCTCCAGGCGGTTGGCCCACCGGCGCAGCTGCTCCTCGCCGAAGACGTTGTCCAGGCCGAGCATCGGTTCGCTGTGCTCCACGTCGCCGTGCGCCGCCACGCCGGCGGCCACCGTCCCGGACGGCGAGTCCGCCGCCGTCCAGTCCGGCCGCGTCGCCTCGGTCGCCTCGACCCGCGCCAGCAACGCGTCATAGGCCGCGTCGTCCATCAACAGGTCACTGCCGTTGTGGTACGCCATGGCGGCGGCGCGAACCGCGGCGACGGCGTCGGCGTAGGCGGGCCGGTCCGGGAAGGGTACGGCCAACTCGGCGTCCACGACCGGTGCCGGGGCCTCGGGCGACGGATCGGTCTGTGTGTCGGTCATGGCGGGCGGGTGCCTCCTCAACTCGGCCGTCAGCCCGCCCGCGAGGGCGGGCCTCGGATCCGGGCGGGCTGAGACGACTGCCCGGTCAGCTGTCATCGGCGATTTCGGGCGTCCAACGCGAGGCTCTCCAGGACCGGCACGACATCGTTGGGGCTCGGCATGGCGCGCCAGACATCATAGATCGCCTCGGCGCCCTGCCGGTAGGACGGCTCGGTGAGCACGGCCAGGATCGCCTCCCGCAGCTCCGCCACCGACTGGGTCTGGTGGTCCAGCCGCACGCCGGCGCCCCGGGAGACCACATAGTTCGCCACCGGGGTGGCTTCGAGCTTCTTCGCCGGCATCACCCAACGGACCGTGGGCTCCTCGCGCGCCTCCGCCTCCCGGACGCCGTACTCCACGCCAGAACGGTAGACCCCGACGTCGTCCGGCTCCGCCTCCGGCGCGTCCTCCTCCACCCGCAGCATGATGGACTCCAGGGTGTCGCAGACGAGCTGCGGCACCTTGCTGGCCACGGCGGCCTGGAAGGTGCCGAGGCCGCCGTGGTGGATGACGGCCGAGCAGGTCGGCAGGAGCTGGTTCAGCGGCAGGTACTCGACCGTCCGCACGTTCGCCGGCGGGGTGTACCCGTCGAGCTGGACGTCGTTGAGCGTGGCGACGACCTCGACGTCCAGGTCGGCGAGGGCGTCGAGCAGCATCGGCGTCCGGTTCCAGTCGCCGCGGATGAAGCGCCGGTAGGACTCCCCGAGGGTGAGACAGATCCGCGGTCGCCGCGGCGGCTCCCGCAACCAGTCCGGCACCGGCTCCGCGCCGTTGTAGGGCACGTACCGCAGCGGAACCTTCCGGGTGCGGGTCGGCAGGCCGAGCCCGGGCGGCGCCGTGTCGATCGTCCACTGCCCGACCAGCAACTCCTCGTCGAGCTCCACGCCGTAGTTCTCCGCGAGCGGGCGAACCAGGGTGGCGAGCGGATTCTCGTCGAGGCCCGCGGCGACGAGGGCGTCCCGGCCGGCGGCCAGGCGGTCGAGGCTCCAGCCCGACGGGTCGTACGCGAACACGAGCCGGGCGTGAGCCGCGCCGCACACCCGGGCCGCGACCGCGCCGGCGGCCTGGGTCAGGTCCCAGATGATCAGGTCGGGACGCCACGCCCGGGCGAACTCGATGAGGGCGTGGGGCTCGGGCCGGTCGGGGCGCAGGTAGTCCCCGGTCGGGGTCAGGAGGTACTGGTAGAAGAGGTACCAGTACTCGCGCTCCTCCGGGTTGAGGCCGAGAGCCTCCGCGTACCGCTGGGCCTCCTCCGGGCCGTGCGGCTCCAGCGGATCGTCCGAGATTCGGGCGGCCCAGGACGCGTCACCGAGCGGCACCGGGGTCAGGCCGGTGGCGGCGATGCGGTCGGCGAAGCCGCCGAAGGACGCGAGGCGCACCTCGTGGCCGGCGTTCTGCAGTGCCCACGCAGTGGGCACCATGGGGTACAGGTGGGCGATCGACGGGTCGATGGCGAACAGGACGCGCATGTCTCTCCCTCGCGGGCGTTCGGATCAGGGTCTGGGGGCGTTGCCGGGTGCGGGGACGATCCCGCCGCTCAGCGCCGCACACCGATGAGGAGCCTCCGCCCGGCCAGGCCGACGGAGAGGAAGTCGCCGCCGCAGCCGGCTGCGGCGAGCGCACTGAGGTGCTCACGGCGGCCGAACGCCCGCAGCACCCGGGTGTCCTCGACGTGCCGGACGCTGTCCCCGTCGGCGACGAGGAAGTGCCGCTCGAGGCGATGGGCGCCGTCGCGGGGTATCCCCCGCGCCATGTGTGCGACCGTACGGCCGTCCTCGGCGCGCGTCAGCGCCTCGCGGGCGGTCCTCCGGGTCGCCTGGTCCGGCATCCAGATCGGAGCGAGGATCATCAGCCCGCCAGGCGCCAGGTGCCGGGCCAGTGCCCGCAGGACGGCCCGGTAGCCCGACAACGGGAACCGCGCCAGGGCGTCGTGCAGGCATGTGACGACGTCGAACGTGCGGCCCACGTCGAGGTGCGGCAGCTCCGCCTCGTGGATCGTGGTGCCCGGCAGCGCCTGGCGGGCCGCGGCCGCCATCGGAGCGTCGACGGCGACGCCCTCGGCGACGGCGACGTGCGGAATCAGGTGTCGCAGGTGCTCACCCGCGCCGCACGCCACGTCGAGCACCGACGAGGACTCCGGGTGACGGGCCCGGACGATACGCAGCAGAGCCTGTGCCTCCACCGCGTGGTCCCGGCTGCTGTCGACATGGACAAGGTCGTAGAACGTGGATCGTGCTGCCTCGACAGGCATCATCACCTCCGGTTTCTCGTCCCGGTACGACGACGCCAGGACGTCGCGTCGCACCGGTACTGATCGCCGTGTCGGCCCGGCTGCGCGGGCATCTTCCGGTTTGCCCGCTGCCGGCCTAGGTCCGCAGCGCACGGGCGAGGGTGTCCCGGTAGCCCGCCACCAGCTCGGCCACCGTCTCCGCCCGGAACTGGCCGCGGCAGTACCCGACACTGCCCACGATGCCGCCTCCGACGTCGAACTCCACCGCCCACAGCGCCCCGTCCGGGATCTGTGAGCCCACCGGCTGCGAGCGCAACCGGCGCCGCATCGCCTGGTAGGTGAGGTCGCCGACACGCTCGCCGACGGCCATGAACGGTGACTGCACCAGCTGGAACACGCAAGCCGCGTGCTCCTCACCGGCGGCGGCGCCCATCAGCTCCGGCGCCACGCCCAGCAGGTCCACGAAGGGGATCTCGTTGCGGTACGCCTCGAGGCAGGCCGTCCGAACCCGGTCGAGCAGGTCGTCGAAGCCGACGCAGCCGTCGGTCCGTACCCGCAGCGGCAACAGGTTGAAGAAGGAACCGACCATGTCGAGCGTCCAGGCCGGCCGCCGGCCGGGAGTGAAGGTCGGCATGACCACGTCGGCGCGGCCGGTGGTGTCGGCGAGGTACCGCACGTAGGCCGCGGCCATGACCATGAACGGGGTGCAGCGCCGGGCGGTGGCGTACGCCTGCACCCGGCGGCGCAGATCGTCCTCGTAGAGGAATCGGTACCACGACGTGACGTCCGGGCGCTGGGCCCCACGGGGTCGGTCCATCCGGACCGGCGTCACCGCCGCCCCGCGCAGCCGCTGCCCCCAGTACCGGCGGGCGGCGGCGAACGCCGGCGAGGCGGCGACGTGCCGCTGCCACTGCACGTACTCGCGGTACTGACGCACCGGGGGAAGGTCCGGTCGCCGTCCGGCGCGACGCGCGGCGTAGCAGAGCGCAAGGTCCCGCAGCACCACCTGGATCGACCAGCCGTCGACGCCCGTGTGGTGGGCGGCGAGCACGAGGACCGCGTCACGGTCGTCGAAGCGACCGAGCCGGGCGTGCAGCGTGGGGCACTGGTCCATCCGTACCGGGCGGGACTCCACGTCGTTGAGCAGAAGCTCCGCCCGTTCGTCGCGGGCCGCCGGCTCGGTGGGGAGGACCTCGACCTCGAGGCGGGGTGCCCGGGCGGGCCGCACGCGCTGGTGGACGTTGCCCGGCTCCCGGACGATCGACGTGCGGAGGGACTCGTGCCGCTCGACCACGTCCGCGAGCGCTGCCCGGAGTGTCGCGACGTCGAGCGGTCCGGTGATCCGCCAGCCACCGACGATGGTGTACCGGGGCCCGAACGGGCCGCCGTCGTCACCTCCGTCGACCATGCGGAGGAACTCCTGCTGCCGGGAGAGCGCGAACGGCTCGTCCGGTCCGGATGCCGGCTCCGGGACGTGTTCCGGCGCGGCGGGCGCGACGCCGTCCGGCAGTGTCCACAGGGACGCTGCCGGACGGCGGTCATCCGCCGGCATGGGCCGAGCCCCCGGCCGCCGACTCGTCGCCGGCCGGCCGGCGCCACCGCATGCCGTCGGCGGACGGGATCAGGCCGCCCGGCCGGAGCGGGTGCAGATCGTCGACGTTGCCGCCCATGGCTGCCTGGGTCTGCACGCGAACCCCTTCCTTGAGGACCTCCCTGAGCATCGACGCGCCGAGCAGGTTGCGGTCCTCGCCCGCCTCGGAGACCGGCCCCTGGACGACCTCGGCGAGCTGCCGGAACGCCGGTTCCCGGCGCTGGATGTACGACTCGGCGTCGACCAACGCCCGCTCCTGCGACCCGGCGCCTCCGACGAGCTGCACGAATGCCTCGACGGCGCCGGCGACGTTGTCGTCGGTGATCTGCTTCGCCGTCCAGAAGTACGATTCCTCGTCCTGGTGCATGTCGTAGAAGGCGACCAGGAAGTCGTGGAAGAGGCTGTACTCGCGACGGTAGCGCGCCTCGAACTCCTCGAAGACGCTCTCCTCGTCCAACTCCCCGGCCAGGCAGCTGTTGATGGAGCGGGCGGCGAGCAACGCGCTGAAGGTCGCCAGGTGCACCCCGGAGGAGAAGACCGGGTCGATGAAGCAGGCCGCGTCGCCGACCAGGAGCATCCCGGGCCGCGAGAAGGTGTCGTTGATGTAGGAGTAGTCCTTGCGGACGCGGACCTCGCCGTACGGGCCGCTCTCGACCCGGGTCGCGTCGGCGAGGTAGTCGGCGATCATCGGGCACTCGGCGATCAACTGGCGCAGCACCGTCTCCCGGTCGCCGCCCCGGATCCGGTCCAGGGCCTGCGGTCGCAGCACGGCGCCGACGCTGGTGAGGGTGTCGTTCAGCGGGATGTACCAGAACCAGCCGCTGGGGAAGGCGACGGCGAGGATGTTGCCGCTGTTCGGCTCCGGAAGCCGCTTGCCGCCCTCGAAGTACCCGAAGAGCGCGAGGTTGCGGAAGAACTCCGGGTAGTGCCGGTCACCGCCGATCCGCTGGTGAATGCGGCTGCGGTGGCCGGAGGCGTCCACCACGTAGCGGCTGCGGACCTCCCGTCGGGTGCCGTCCTCGTCGTCGAAGCGGACGCCGCAGACCCGGTCCCCGTCCTCCAGGACGTCCACCACGGCGCACCGCTCACGGACGGTGACCCCCTTGCGGCGGGCGTTGTCGAGCAGGATCTGGTCGAACTTCATGCGTTCGACCTGGTAGGCGGTGGCACCCTCGCTGGCGAACTTGGGCGAGATCGCGAACGCGAACGTCCACGGCTCGGGGTTGCGTCCCCAGCGGAACGTCCCGCCGCGCTTGACCGGGAACCCGGCGCGGGCGAGTTCGTCGGTGACGCCGGTCAGTCGGCAGATGCCATGGATCGTGGCGGGCAGCAGCGACTCCCCGATCTGGTACCGGGGGAACGTCTCCTTCTCCAGCAGCAGGACCCGGTGCCCCTGCATCGCCACCAGCGTGGCAGCCGTGGAGCCGGCCGGCCCGCCACCGACGACGATCAGGTCGTAGTCGAAACCGTCGTTGTTCACGTCATGTCCTCCAGGAGTCACGGACAGGGGTTCGTCGGTCAGCGCAGGACCACGTCGGCGCGCAGGACGGCGTCGAGGAGGTCCGCGCGGCTCAGCGCCGCCGCCACCGCCGCGATGTCGTCGGCCATGTGGCGGTCGCGGTGCAGAGTGGGTGCGATGGATCGGGTGAGCTCGTAGGCGGCCCGCCCGGCCCGGCTCAGCTGCGCGTACCGCCCGGAGACGTCGACCGCCTGCGCGGCGGCGAGCAGTTCCACGGCCAGGATCGTGTCGTTGTTCGTCAGGACCCGGCGCGCGTTGCGGGCGGCGATCAGGCCCATGCTGACGATGTCCTGGTTGTCGCCGTTGGAGGGGATGCTGTGGATGCTGGCCGGGCCGATCGTGCGGTTTTCCGCGACAAGTGCGGTGGCCGGGTACTGGGCGCCGGCGAAGCCGCTGTTGAGGCCCGGGTCGCCCATGACGAGGAATTCCGGGAGACCGTAACTCAGGTGGCGGTTCAGCAGGCGGTTGGTGCGGCGCTCGGACAGCACGCCGAGCTGCGTCAGGGCGATGGTGACGTAGTCCATCGCGAAGGCGACCGGCTGGCCGTGGAAGTTCGCGCCGTGGAAGACCTCGCCGCTGCCGAAGAAGAGCGGGTTGTCGTTGGCGGAGTTCAGCTCGACCTCGACCGTCGACCGGGCGTGGGTGAGGGTGTCCCGCACCGCGCCCAGCACCTGCGGCACCGCCCGCAGGGAGTACGCCTTCTGCATGTAGATGTTCGTCCGCTGCACCGCCTTGTCCGGCTGCCACTCGTCGGCGAGCTGCTGCCGCAGGCTGGTATGCGAGACGGTCAGCCCGCTGTCGCTCATCAACGCACGCATGTTGGCGGCGGAGTCGATCTGGCCGGGGTGCGGCCTGGCAAGGTCGTGACCCTCCGCGAGGAACGGGCCGGTGGATCCCTGCAGGGTCTCGATGACCAACGCGGCGACGATCTCGGCCTGGCGGACCTGTTCGGTCGCCCGACCGATCACCAGGGCACCGAGCCCGGTCATCGCGGAGGTGCCGTTGATGAGCGCGAGGCCTTCCTTGAACCGCAGCTCCATCGGCGTGATGTCGTGCTCGCGGAGCACCTCCCCGGCCGGCACCGGCCGGCCGTCGCGCAGCACGTAACCCTCGCCCAGCACCGTGCTCGCGATGTGCGACAGAGGGGCCAGATCCCCGCTGGCGCCCAGCGAGCCCATCTCGGGGATGGCCGGAGTGATGCCGAGGTTCAGGTACAGCTCCAGGCGGGTGATCAGCTCGGGACGCACGGCGGAATAGCCCTTGGCCAGGGCGTTGAGTCGGGTGGCAACGATCGCCCGGGCCTCCACCTCCGAGAAGTGCGGGCCGACGCCGGCGCTGTGACTGCGGACCAGGTTGGTCTGGAGCTCAACCTCCTTGGACTGGTCCACCAGCATGTAGATCATCTCGCCGTACCCGGTCGTCACGCCGTAGACCGGGATGCCCTGCCGCACGATGTCCTCGAACCGCTGCCGGCTGCCGGCCGCGCGGGCCAGCGACTCCGCCGGCACCACGCAGGGTGCGCCCTGTTCGGCCACCTGTCGCACGCCGTCGATCGTGAGTCCGGCGCCGTCGAGAACCACCGGTCTGGCAGCGCTGTCGAACTGAGCCATGCTCTTTCATCCCATCGTCGTGGTTGGCCCGGCAGCAGCGAACGCTCCACCGGCTGTCGAGTCGCCGCACCCGGCGGCCGCCGCCTGCACCAGCGCCGCCATGCCAGCCACCGTCGGGGCCGTCATCAGCTCCGCCACGGACACGTCCACACCGAAGCGCTCGGTGAGCCGGTGGGCGAGCCGAGCCAACAGCAGCGAGTGGCCGCCCGCGGCGAAGAAGCTGAGGTGCACGTCCGCCGGCCCGGCCGGCAGCAGTTCCGCCCAGAGCCGCCCGATCTCCTGCTCGGTCGCGGTCGGATCCCGCCCGGCGGCGGACCCGGCGGCCAGCACAGGGTCCGGGAGCCGGGTCCGGTCGACCTTGCCGCCGACGTTGCGTGGCACCCCGTCGATGGCGACGAAGGAGGCGCGGTGGATCACGGGACCGTACCGACGACGCAGGTGCGTCCGCAGCGACGTCACCAGCGTCTGCCAGTCGCCGCGGTGACGGGCCACCACGAAGACGACCAGCCGGCTCACCAGTCCGTCCGGGTCGGCCACGGCGGCCACGGCGCAGTCGGCCACGAGCGGATGCTCGGCGAGGACGGCCTCCACCGCCGCGAGTTCGAGCCGGTGTCCGGCTAGCTTGACCTGGTGGTCCAGCCGGCCGACATGTTCCAGCGTGCCGTCGAAGCGGCGTCGTCCGAGATCGCCGGTCCGATAGCAACCCGCCGTCGGAGAGGCGGCCGCATCGGCGCCGCGCAGGGGCCGGAAGGCGCCGTCGCCTCGCCCCTTCCCGTCCGCGCCGGGCAGGTAGCCCGGCACGGCGTACGGACTACGGACGACGATCTCCCCGGTCACCCCCGTGGGGCAGGGACGGTCCCGCTCGTCGACGACGAGCACCTGCCGGCCGGGAATCGGCCGGCCGATCGGCACCCGCTCGCCGCGGACCAGGGCATCGATCCGGTACGCGCTGGCCGCCACCGTCTCAGTCGGCCCGTAGACGTTCCACAGCCGGGTGTGCGGGAGCAGCCGGCGCAGCTGGTTCGCCAGGCTGGCCGCGAGCGCCTCCCCCATCAGGATCAGGTGGGTCAGGCGATTCGGCACGGCGCCGTCCCGCTCCATCGCGACCGCCAGCTCGCGGGCGAAGCTCGGCACGGTCTGCAACAGCGTGACGCCCTCCCGGTCGAGCCAGCGCACGAACCGCTCGGGGTGGGCCCGGACACGGCCCGGTACGGGCACCAGCGTCGCACCGGAGATCAGAGCCGCGAACACCTCGCAGAGGCTCGGGTCGTGCTCGACGGCGGCCCATTGCGCCACCCGTGCACCGGGTCCGAGTCCGCCGATGTGCGCGAGCCAGGTGGCGAACTGGGCGAGCGCCGCGTGGGTCTGGACGACCCCCTTCGGTCGCCCGGTCGAGCCTGAGGTGAACGCGGCGTACGCCGCCGATGCCAGGTCGATGTCGCACGGTGTCGCCACCGCCCCCGCGGTCGGTTCCGTCGGCAGCGCGAGGACCTGTCCGCCCCGCTCAGCCCGGTACCAAGCGGCCAGCGGGTCGTCGGCCGGGTCTCCGCCGAGCAGCACGACGGCCGGCCTCAGGTCGGTCAGGACCATCGCGGCCCGTTCCCCGGTGTCGTCCGGGCTCATCCACACCACGTGCCCGCCGGCCTGCAACACGGCCAGGGAGGCCGTCACCAACGCCGGTCCCATGTTCAGCCGGACGGCGACGGCGCGGTCCGTGACCGGGACCCGGGCCCGCAGCCAGGCCGCCAGGTCCGTCGCCCGGGTGACGAGTTCGGCGTAGGTCAGGCCCTCCTCCTCGCACCGCACGGCGACCGCCTCCGGGAACCGCTCGGCGCATTCGCGGATCAGATCCGGCACCGGCCGCGCCGGTGTCGGCGGATCGGCCGTGGCATCCAGGTCGCGTACCGCCGTCGCGAGTTGCCGGGACGTCTCCAGCGGGAGATCGGCGATGGCCACGTCGGGGTTGCGGGCGGCCGCCGTGAGCAGGGTGCGCAGGTGCGCGAGCAACCCCTCCGCGGTCGAGCGCCCCATCCGGTCGGCGCGGTAGGCGAGCGTTCCGGCGAGGGACGGACCGGTCGGCGAGACGGTGAGCATCAGATCGGCGAGGAGCGTGTGGGCGGGGGTCCTCAGCTCGTGGACGGCGGCGCCGGCCAGCCGCAGCGACGTGCCCTGGTGCCGGCCTTCGGCGAGCACCGCGTCGCAGAGCGGGATCCCGTCGACGGGGCGGGGCGGATTGACGCCACGGACCAGGCGCGGGAAGGGCAGCCGTCCGTGCGTCTCGGCGCTTCGCCGCCGCCGCGCCGTACGGCGCAGGTGCTCCCTGAACGTGGTGGTGGCGGTCAGTCTGCCGACGACGGGAACGAGGGTCGACAGTGGACCGACCGTGCCCTCCTCGCCCGGCCCGCGTAGGCAGACGGGCATCGCCACCGTCAGCGTGTCGTCGCCGCCGTACCGCCCAAGGGCAACCTGGAGCGCGGCCAACACGATCGTCAGGGGCGCGGTGCCCTCCGCCCGGGCCAGGGCCCGGACCGAGGTGTAGAGGTCCCGCTCCCAGTCGAAGGTCACCTCGTCGGCCACCGTCGGTGTCCCGCTGGCGGGCCGGTACACCGGAAGGGACGCGGCCGGCGGAGGTGGGTCCAGCTCGGCGAGCCACCGGTCGGCAGCCTCGCGGCAGATGGTTGCTTCCGTCCGGTGCGGGGGGCGCTCGCGGTGGTGCCGGGTCGGTGCGGACGCCGGGCGGGGAGCGCGGACGGCGTCGGCGTACCCGGTCGACAGTTCTCCGGCGACCAGCGACATCGACACGTCGTCCGCTACCGCCTGGTGGGCGGCGAGCACGATGCGGTGGTGCCGCGGGGTGACTCGGAGGACGGTCATCCGGGCGGACGGCCCGACACCGAGGTCGCCCGGCAGCACAGCCGGTGCCCCGTCGCGCACGTCCCGCACCTCGACGGCGTCCCGGTGCACGGGGTTGACACGCCGGACGGGCCTGCCGTCCACCGTCGCCACCGTCGTCCGCAGCGCCTCGTGCCGGTCGAGCACCGCCCGCCAGGCCGAGCACAGGGCCTCGACGTCGATGTCGCCGGTGACCCAGTACGCGCGGCGGACCGTCGAGGCGGGGGCGTCCGCGTGCAGCCGCGTGACGTACCAGATGCCGTCCTGCACGTCGGCGGCGGCCGCGGCCAGGCGCGACGGGGTGGTTGGAGCGTCGGTTGTCACGCAGCAAGTCTCGGCGGGTACCGCGGGGCCGGCATCTCATGAAATGCGCCGTGGAAGTGGGACCGGCGAACGGCCGGCCGTACGTCGGGAGCCGATCTCCCGGAATGCGCATTCGCAGAGATGCGCGCCACTGTCGACACCGCCCAGGATGACCGCAGAGCCGAGCGCGCAACCTGGAAGAGGTGACGAATGAACGACGTCCCCGGAACTGCTCCGAACCCCCGGGACCCCGCTGAGCTGGAGGGTCGCATCAGCGCCATCTGGCGTGACGTCCTCAACGCCCGCGAGGCGTCCCCGGGCGCCACCTTTCTCGAACTGCAGGGGCAGTCGATCTCCGCTGTGCGCATCGTCGGCCGGATCGAGGAGGAGCTCGGCATCGAGGTCGACGCCGCCGTCCTCTTCGACGACCCGGATCTGCGGACCTTCACCGACGTGGTGATCCGGCAGGCAGAAGCCGCCGGCTAGCCGGGCTCGGGTCCGGGCCGGCCCGCCCCACGCCGCCCGGTCCAGGGCACGCCCCGTCGCCGCGAGAAGGGAGCACGCGATGCTGGCCATCAGGCTGTACGACATCGAGACCGGCCACGTCCAGACACTTGCCGAGGTGACCGATCCCGCGACGGCGGACTCGTGGCTGGAGCGGTTCGGAGCTGGCGGCATCGGCACCAACGACGTCGTGTACGTCGTGGAGTTGGTGTCGACACCACCCCCGGCTCCGCCACGTCCGACGCAGCCGAGACGCGACACCGTGTTGCGGATGGCGGGTCCGGCCACACCGGGGGCAGCCGCCTGAGTGGACCGATCCCCCGTCGGCTGCCGGCCTGTCGCGGACGGACGCGCGGAGCGGCCGCGCCACCGACGTGCCCGCCGGCCGCCAGTCATCGGTCGGGGCGCTTTTTCGTCCGTGCGATCGCGACATGGACCCGGTGAGCCAGAGGCGGCAGTCCACACGGACAATTGACGACTATCTTCGCCAAACATAAGATCGTCGCCAACGACGGATCTTGTCAGGCTAAGACCTACATCTATGCATATCGTTAGCCTGCGGTCCTGCGCCGGAAAGCGCGTCTCGTCGTGGCTCGGGCGCGCCCGACGCTCGGCAAACACCGAAAGGGGCACAATGACATTGTCCGCACTTCGCCGTGGGCGAAAGCAGCACGACGCTGGCTCCCCCGCCCGGACGAGGTCGCTGTGGCGGAGGAGCATCGCGTCCCTCGCGGTCGCGGCGACGGTGCTCGTCGTCGGCGCGTCGTCCTCCTCCGCCGCAGGCACCTACGCTGAGCCGACCATCGGCAAGGCGAGTTTCAGCGCGTCCTTCCAGCACGGCATGGTGCCGGTCGACGGCGGTCAGCTGCACTACGTCAAGGGTGGATCCGGACCGGCGCTGGTGCTCCTGCACGGCTGGCCGCAGACCTGGTGGGCGTGGCACGACGTCATGCCGGCCCTCGCCCGGAACCACACGGTCATCGCGTTCGACCTGCCGGGCCTCGGCGACTCCAGCTCCTTCGCCGGCGGATACGACAAGGTGACCACCGCACAGCGCATCCGTCAGGCGGTGCACGCCCTCGGGCACCGTCAGGTCTCGATCCTCGCGCACGACGTCGGCGTGCTGGTCGCGTACCCGTACGCCCGTGAGTTCCCCACCGAGGTCACGCGACTGGCGGTGCTCGACTCGACGCTGTCCGGATTCGGCCTGGAGGACGCCTACACCCTCAGCTTCCACTTCCTGTTCAACGCGGCGCCCTCGCCGATCCCCGAGCGGATCCTCGACAACGAGGACGTGTCGACCTACCTGGGCATGATCTTCGACTTCAGCGTCAACCGCGACGCCATCGACAGGGAGGTCTACTACCAGTACTACCGGGACCCGGCCGACCGGACGGCGGGCTTCAACTACTACCGCGCGTACGCCGGGGACGCGGAGAACAACCGGGCCAACGCGGCGCGGCGGCTGGCCATGCCGGTCCTGGCGATGGGCTCGGCGGCGACGTTCGGGCCTGGGGTCGCGGCCTCGTTCCGGCAGGTCGCCGACGACGTACGCGAGGTCGTCGCCCCCAACTCGGGGCACTTCATCCCCGAGGAGAACCCGCAGTTCCTCATCTCCTGCGTCAACCTCTTCACCGGCGTGACGGCCACCCCGCCGTCGCCGGAACTGGCCAACTGCGTCGCCTGATCGTCCGGCCCGCGCCGGGGTCCGCCCCGACGAGGTCAGCAGCCGGCCGTCACGTGCCCACCGGCGCGTGGCGGCCGGCCGCGTCGTCCGAACCGCCGTTCGCCCACAGCCGATCCGGACGTGTTCCAGAGGAACACGAGGTGCTGTCACGCCGCCTCGCTGCCCGGAGCCATCCGCGTCGCCGAGCACGGCCACGGCACCACGAGGTCCAGACGGGCCGACACCAGCGCCAGGTGGATCCGCGTCGGCCACGCGTCGACGGACGGATCACGGCACAGGTCGATCGACCAGTCCATCGGCACGCAGCCGACGACCACCATGCCGGCCTCCGCCCGGATCCGGCCGCCGAACTCGACGGTCCGGTCCCACCAGCCGGGGACGCCGAAGTCCGGCAACAACAGGACACCGTCGACGCCGCGCCCGCGGAGCGCGGCGACGGCGACCAGTCCGTCGCCGTCGACCGGCGCGGACGCCGTCGGGTCCGGCGGTGCCAGTGCCACGATCCTCAACGCGTGCCTGCCCCGGACCAGCAGCCGCCCCTCGGTGCCCACCGTCCAGCCGTCGGCCGCCGGAACTGATCCGGGCGGGAGCGGGTGCAGCTCCGCAACCGGCCGCGGACGCGGGTCGATCCCGTCCCCCGCGCCGAGTGTCGGACCGGTGGTGCCGCCGGACGCCGGTCCACCGAGACTGACGAGCCGGTGCGGCAGACGCAGCGCACCGCGTGTCAGCGGTTCGGCGACGGCGTTGCGAGCAGGGCCGTCCGGGTCGACGCCGGCGGCACGGCGGTACGCCGCCTCCGCCTCGTCGACGCGGGCGGGACAACGACGGCGCAGGCCGAGATAACTGATCGCCGTGCTCCGCGTGATGAAGTGCATGCCGAACTGCGCCGGCGGCAGGTGCAGGCGCCGCCCGTAGTTCTCCCACCACCGCATGCTGGGTCCCGCCAGGCGCTGCACGCGGGTCACCCGCCCCCGTCGCGCCCGCTCGTACGCGGCGAACGCGTCGGCGATGTCCTGCTCGCGCAGCGCGGCGGCAAGCGCAGCCGCATCGGCGAGCGCCATCGTGGTGCCGGACGCGACGCTGAAATGCGCGGTGTGGGCGGCGTCGCCGACCAGCACCAGGTTGCCGTCGGACCACCGCTGGTTCGTCACGACGTCGAAACGCGACCACCGGCTCCTGTTGCTGACCAGCGGGGCGCCGAGGTGGTCGGCGAAGACGTCGTCGAGCAGTGCCAGCCCGTCGCCGCTGATTTCGCCCGGTACGCCGCCGGGACGACACCGGACGTCAAGACCCGCCCGACGCCAGGTCACCTCGTCGAGCTCCACCACGACGGTGCTCAACCCGTCACCGCACGAATAGGCGTGCGCGGCCATCGGTCCGTACTCGGTGGGCACGAAGAACATCGTGGCGGCGTCGCCGATGTCAGCGGCCGAGCCCAACCAGATGTAGCGGGCGGCGCCGGTGCGCACGGTGGTGCCGAAGTCCGCGGCACGGGCCGTCCGCTGCGCCGAGCGGGCACCGTTGGCGAGGACGGTCACGTCCGCGTCGAACTGGTCGGCGCGGGCATCATGCCCGTAGTGGAGCCGGGCGCCGACCCGTCGTGCCGCCTCCGACAGAAGCGCCAGCATCGTGTCGCGGGAGACCGTGGCGATCGGGAAGCCGTCGTAGCGGAGGCGTTCGCCGGGCAGCCGCAGCTCGATGCCGGACAACGGCCGCACGACGCGCCCGAGGCGCTCGGCGACCTCGGGATCCCAGGTCGCGAGCTCCCGCATGGTCCGGTCGGACAACGCGACGCCGAAGCCGGCCACGTCCTCGCGCCGGTTGCGCTCGTAGACGTCGACGGTCACCCCGGGCAGCGTGCGGCCGATCAGCCGTGCCAGGAAGAGACCGGCGGGACCGGCCCCGATGATCGCCAGCCGCGTCACGCCACCCATGTCCGCCCTCACCG
The DNA here is from genome assembly GCF_040295705.1 of Micromonospora sp. NPDC002717. Lineage (NCBI taxonomy): Bacteria > Bacillati > Actinomycetota > Actinomycetes > Micromonosporales > Micromonosporaceae > Micromonospora > Micromonospora sp. NPDC002717. Next base: position 90,901 of record NZ_JBEOVW010000021.1, read on the forward strand.
CTTCCTCGTCGCCGTACGCGGTCGCGCCGACGATTCCGAGCAGAAGTACGGCCCGGACCGCGCCACCTTCCGCCGCGGCACGGTCCGGCCCGGTTCGGATCGTCGCAGCCGATCGCACGGGGCGGCATCTTCCCCGGTGCGGCGGAGGCGTCCGCGTTCCCCGGATCCGGGTCCACGTCTGATCGCCACGGGCGGCGCACCGACGACGCGGCACCCAGGGAGGTGCCGGAGGCGACACGCCGCCACCACGATCGGATCGTCCCCCCGAACCCCTGCGCAGGGCAGGAAGGAGCACCATGGGCACCGATCGGCACGTGGCGTTGACGGAAGCCGACTACCTCCGACTGCTGATCCACGGCACGACCGCGTTCGAGTTGGTGCGCACCAGCCTGGAACTCGAGATCTTCGAGCACCTGGAGAGCAGCGGAGGAATGGACGCGGCACGCCTGGCCGCGACGATCGGTATCCAGGCGCAGCCTGCCCGCGTCATGCTGCTGGGACTCTGTGCGCTGCGGCTGGTCGAGAAGCGCGGTGACGCGTACGTCAACACCGCCATGACGCGCGGGAAGCTGCTGCGGTCGAGCCCCCGCTTCCTGGGAGCGCTCGTCGACGTCCAGGCGAAGGTGATCAACCAAGCCCTGCCCGACCTGGCGGAATCGGTACGTCGCGGCACCAACGTGGGACTCCGTCATCTGCCGGGCCCGGGGACCACCCTCTACGAGCGGCTCACCGCGCACCCCGAGCTGCAGCAGGTGTTCTACGCCAACATGGGCGACGCGTCGCGCAAGGCGTTCGCGCAGCTGTTGGAGCGCTACGACTTCAGCACCGTGCGGCACGCGGTCGACGTGGGTGGTGGCGACGGGACGAACGCGATCGAACTCGCCCGACGCTACCGGCACCTCACGGTCACCGTCTTCGACCAGGAGAGCGTCACCCGCCTCGCCGCGGACCGGATCGAGGATCCGGATCTGCGGCGACGGGTACGTTTCCACGCCGGTGACATCCTCGCCGACCCGCTGCCCGACGGCGCCGACGCGGTGTTCGTGTTCCACATCTTCGAGATCTGGTCCCGGGAACGTAACACCGAACTGCTGCGCAAGTGCCGGGCGGCGCTGCCGGAGGGCGGCATCTGCCTCATCTACAACTTCGTCTCCGACGACGCGGGCACCGGCTCGATGAGCGCCGGGCTGGTTTCCCCGTACTTCCTCACCCTGGCCTCCGGCGAAGGCATGGCCTATTCCGCCGCCGACATGGAGCAAGCGGCCCTCGATGCGGGCTTCTCGCACGTCGAGCGGTACGAGGACATGGGGTTCAGCCATGCCCTCGTCGTGGGCCGTCGATAGGGCTCGTCCGCCGGCTCCACACCGACTCCGACAACCGTGCGCGCGCGCGTCAAGGAGACCTCTTCTTGACATCCTCCCGGCCCTGAAGGGCCGGGATTCCCCCGGTCGCCCGTGGGGGTTTCCTGCTTCACCGCCGACTGCCCGCCCGGAGGGACTCCGTTGAGGTCTTACACCAGCTCCACAGGCGTTTTACCTGTCCGCCAGCCCGGCGGCCAGAAGGTTCCTCGCTGCGTTGATGTCCCGGTCATGGGTCACACCACACGGGCATTGCCACGATCGAACGTTCAACGGCAGGGATTCAGTCAGTCTCCCGCAATCCGAGCACAGCTTGGACGACGGGAACCAGCGGTCCACCGTCACCAGGGTGCGTCCGTACCAGGCGGCCTTGTACTCCAACATGGCTCGCAGATCCGACCAGGCCGCGTCGGAGATGGCGCGGGCGAGCCGGTGGTTGCGCAGCATGTTCCGCACCGTCAGGTCTTCGATCACGACCGTTTGGTTCTCGCGGACGAGTCGAGTCGACAGTTTGTGCAGGTGGTCCCGGCGCCGGTCGGCGATCCGGGCGTGAACCTTGGCGACCTTGAGTCGGGCTTTGGCCCGGTTGGCCGAGCCTTTCTCCTTGCGGGCCAGTTCCCGCTGGGCCCTGGCGAGTTTCCGCCGGTCGGCCCGCTCGTGACGGGGGTTGATGACCTTCTCCCCGGTGGACAGGGTCACCAGGCTGGTCAGGCCTACGTCGACGCCGACCGCCGTGTCGAGAGGTGGGAGGGCCTCGACGGTCGGATCTTCGACGAGCAGGGACACGAACCAGCGGCCGGCCGCGTCTCGAGACACGGTGACGGTGGACGGTACGGCGCCGTCGGGCAACGGACGCGACCACACAATGTCCAGCGGGGCGACCATCTTCGCGAGAGTCAGTTTCCCGTCCCGCCAGCGGAACGCCGACCGGGTGTACTCGGCGCTGGCCCGCGACTTCCTCTTCGACTTGAAATGGGGGTATCGGGCGCGTTTGGCGAAGAACGCCGTGTAGGCGGCGTGCAGATGCCGCAACGCTTGCTGCAGCGGAACACTGGACACCTCATTGAGGAACGCCAGATCCTCAACGCGTTTCCATTCGGTCAGGGCCGCCGACGATTCCACGTAACTGATCGAGCGGCGTTCCGTAGCGTATGCGCGGGTCCGCATCTCGAGGGCTTTGTTGTAGACCAGGCGCACGCACCCGAAGGTGCGGCGGAGTTGTTCAGCCTGCTCACCGGTGGGATAGAAGCGGTACTTGTACGCCCGCCTCACCACCCCGCCCACATTTCACATTCTAACGGTCCATTGTGGTGCACGATCGCTGAGGGGAGGGAGCGGCGTTTCCTCCTGGCCCTGAACGGCCGGGCTTCCACGCCGCGACTCTGATGACCTCAACCGAACCCATCGCCATCGTCGGCATGGCCTGCAGGTTCGCCGGAGACGTCAGTTCGCCCGACGAGTTCTGGGCGTTGTTGCGTGACGGCAGGGACACCGTCGGGGAACTCCCCGACGACCGCTGGAGCTGGTACGCCAGCCAGGGCCCGGAGCACGCCGCAGCGTTGGCGACGGCGACCACGCGGGGATCCTTCCTGGCCGACGTCTCCGGCTTCGACGCCGACTTCTTCGAGATCACACCGCGGGAAGCGGCGCTGATGGATCCGCAGCAACGCATCGTGCTGGAACTGGCGTGGGAGGCCCTGGAGCACGCGGGCATCCCGCCGAAGGGGCTCGCCGGCACCGACGCCGGCGTGTTCATGGGCGTCGGCACGGACGACTACGGGCGGCGGCTGCTGGAGGACCTCCCCCGCATCGAGGCGTGGACCGGGATCGGAGGGGCCTACTGCGCCGTCGCCAACCGGGTGTCGTACGCGCTGGACCTGCACGGTCCCAGCATGACCGTGGACACCGCGTGCTCCTCGTCCCTGGTCGCCATCCACCTGGCGGCACAGGCCCTGCGGGCAGGGGAATGCGACGTCGCCCTGGCCGGCGGGGTGCTGGTGATGGCGGCGCCCGGCCTGACCCTGGTCCTGGACGCCGCCGGCGCCACCGCCCCGGACGGGCGCTGCAAGTCCTTCGACGCGGACGCGGACGGTTACGGCCGTGGCGAGGGCGGTGGCGTCGTGGTGCTCAAGCGGCTCGCCGACGCCCGCCGGGACAACGACCGGATCCTGGCCGTCGTCCGGGGCAGCGCGGTCCAGCAGGACGGCCGGACCAACGGCATCATGGCGCCGAACGGGCACGCACAGGAGCAGTTGATGCGTCGCGCCTGCCGGGACGCCGGCATAGATCCGCGGACGGTCCAGTACGTCGAGGCGCACGGCACAGGAACACCGGTGGGCGACCCCCTGGAGGCGGGTGCGCTGGCGTCGGTGTTCGGGGCCGGCAGGCCGCCGGACCGCCCGCTGCTGATCGGCTCGGTCAAGCCGAACATCGGTCACCTGGAGGCGGGTGCCGGCGTCGCCGGCGTCATCAAGACGGTACTCGCCCTCCGGCACGGCGAGCTGCCACCGAGTCTTCACCTCCACCGCCCCAACCCCGCCGTCGCCTGGGAGACCTCGGGACTCCGGGTGGTGACGGAGCCGACGCCGTGGCCGCAGGCGGACACGCCGCGGCGCGCAGCGGTCTCCGGGTACGGCTACGGCGGCACCATCGCCCACCTCATCATCGACGGAGCCGATACGTCGGTCCGCCGCGACGGCGACGGCGACGGCGACGGCGAGTCACCCCGTCCCCTCCTCCACCCGTTGTCGGGGGCCAGCCCTGCTGCCCTCCGGCAGAACGCCGACCGGCTCGCCAGGCGACTCACGGATGACCCGGCCCTGACCGCCACGGACGTCGGCCACACCCTCGCGCTCGGACGCAGCCATCTCACCCATCGCGCCGCCGTGGTCGCCACCGACCGGACCGGCCTGGTCGAGGCACTGCGGGAGTACGCGTCCACCGGCCGGGGCTGCGTGACCGGCGCGGCACCGGCCGGCGGTGACCGTGGCGTCGTCTGGGTGTTCTCGGGACACGGCTCACAGTGGACCGGCATGGCCCGCGACCTGATCGACGACGCCCCGTTCGCCGACGTGCTCGACCAACTCGACCCGGTGTTCAGGGCGGAGCTGGGTCTCTCGCCACGGTCCGTTCTCCTCGACGACCGTCCGCAACCGGTGGACGTGATCCAGCCAATGATCTTCGCCGTCCAGGTCGCGCTGGCGGCGACGTGGCGGGCGATGGGACTGCGTCCCGCCGCCGTCATAGGTCACTCCGTGGGGGAGATCGCCGCCGCGGTCACCGCCGGCATGCTCACCCTGGAGCAGGGCGCGCGCCTGGTCTGCCGCCGCTCGCTGCTCCTGCGGGAGGTCGCCGGGGCCGGCGCCATGGTCATGGTGAACGTCGGATTCGACGAGGCGGTACGCCGGCTGGGCGAACGGGACGACGTGGTCGTCGCGATCGCCGCGTCCCCCGAATGGTCGGTGCTGTCCGGTGACGTCGCGGGCATCGCCGACGTCGCCCAGCGGTGGCTCGCAGACGGGGTGACGGTCCGGCCGATCCAGTCGGATGTGGCGTTCCACAGTCCGCACATGGATCCGCTCCTGGACCCGCTGGAGGCCGCCGCCACCGACCTTCCACCTGCGGCGCCACTGATCCCGACCTACACGACGGCCCTCTCCGACCCCCGCTCGACCGCCGCGCGGGACGGCGCCTACTGGGCGGCGAACCTGCGCGGCTCGGTGCGCTTCGCGCAGGCCGTCGCCGCCGCAGCCGAGGACGGTCACCGGCTCTTCCTGGAGATCTCCGCGCACCCCGTCGTCGCACACTCGATCAGCGAAGCCCTGGACAGCCTCGGGATCGACGACGGCCGGGTGGCGTACTCGCTGCGCCGGGGCCGGCCGGCACGTGAGGCCCTGCTGACGAGCCTGGGCGAGCTGTACTGCCACGGCGCGGCCGTTGACTGGTCAGCCCTGTGGTCCGTTGGTGACCTCGCCGACCTGCCGACCCAGGCGTGGCAGCGCAGGCGGCACTGGGCACCGGAGCCGGCACCGACGCCCGGGGTGACGAGGCGGCACGACCCGCGCAGCCACACGCTGCTCGGTGGGCGCACGGTGGTGCGTGGGGCCGAGAGGACCGAGTTCTGGTCAACCCGCCTCGACCACGGCTCCCGTCCGTACCCGGGGGACCATCCCGTGCGGGAGGTGGAGATCGTCCCCGCCGCGGTGCTGCTCAACACCTTCTTCTCCGCCGCAACGGATCGGGGCTGGGTCGACCTGGCAGACCTCGCCCTCCGGGTACCGGTCAGCGTGACCCGGCCGCGGGAGGTCCAGGTGGTCCGTCAGGGCGAAACGCTCCGCCTCAGCTCGCGGATCCTCGCTGACGGCGCCGACGACGAGGACGAGGGCTGGGTTACGCACACCGCAGCCACCATCGACACACACCTGGACCTACCCGCCGGTGACAGCCACCCCACCACGGTGGTCGAGGCGTTGCCGGACGACTTCGTCGTCGACCGGCTGGCTTCGCTCGGTGTCGCCGCCATGGGTTTCCGCTGGGTCGTCCGTCGCATCGGCCGAACCGTGGACGGCATGGTCGCGGACGTCGATGTCGAGAACGGTGAGGGGGCGCCGCGCGGGTGGGCGCCGATGCTCGACGCTGCGCTGTCGATCGCGTCGGTGGTCTTTCCCGGGCCGGCCATCCTCCGGATGCCCGCGCACATCCACCGGGTCACGCTCTCGCCGGCGGCGGTCGCCCAGGCGCGGATCGTCGTGCGCACAGCGGCCGACGACGTCGTCGAGGTGGAGATCGTCAACTCGTACGGCGAGACGGTCGGCCGGCTGACCGGCCTGCGGTACGGGGTGCTCGACCTCGATGTGCACCAGGGCGACACCCCGAAGGGTCTGGTGCACCAGACCATCTGGCGGTCCGCACCCCGGCTGGTCGGGCACCGCCCGGGGGCGGTGGTCCTGGTCGGCCCGGGCACATCGCTGAGCGACGGACTGGCCGCACGCCTGAAGGACACGGGCATACCGTGGCGGCACATCTCCGACCCGGACCACCTCGCCGGCACGGACCTGACCGACGGTACGGCGGTCCTCGTCGTGCCCGCCCGCACGCGCCCCGACGACGTGGCCGGGTCGGTCGACGAGAACACCTGGCTGCTCACCCGGACCGCACAGCGGCTGGCGGGGGCCGGGTCGGCACGGCCCGCACGCCTCTGGTGCCTGACCCAGGGCGTGGTCGGCTGCACGGACAGCGGGGCTCTCGGCCACGCTGCTCTCTGGGGTCTGGGCAGGATCGTCGGTGGCGAGCATCCGGAGCTCTGGGGCGGCGTCGTCGACGTCGGCGCGTCGCCAGGGGACCTGTCGACGCTCGTGGAGATCATCGGGGACAGCCACGGCGAAGACGTCATCGTCATCCGGGACGGGATCGTCTCGGTGCCACGCCTGCGTGCCGGTGAGGGCGCCGCCGACGCCTCACCGGCGATCTGCCGGCCGGACGGCACGTACCTGGTCACCGGCGGGCTGGGGACCCTCGGCCTGCAGGTGGCGTCCTGGCTGGCGACGCGTGGCGCGCGCCGCATCGTGCTGGCCGGTCGCCGTGTTCTGCCCGAGCGTGACGCGTGGGACGACCTGACCGACCCCGGGCAGCGGGCAGCGGTCGAGACCATCCGGGCACTCGAGCGTTCCGGTGTCACGGTCGCCGTGGTGCCGGTCGACATCGCCGACCGGCACGCCGCCGCGCGACTGCTGCGGCCGGCCGCGCTCGGGCTGCCTCCCGTCCGCGGCGTCGTGCACGCCGCAGGGGTGATCGACAACCGCACGGTCGGCGCACTCGACGAGGCGTCACTGCGTCACGTGCTACGGCCGAAGGTCGCGGGGGCGCTGGCCCTGCATGACATCTTCCCGCCCGGCAGCGTGGACTTCTTCGTGCTCTTCTCCTCGGCGGGTCAACTCCTCGGCCTGCCCGGGCAGGCCAGCTACGCCGCGGGCAACGCCTTCCTCGACGGTCTCGCGCGACACCGGCGCGCAGCGGGCGACAGCGGAACGCGAAGCATCGCCTGGACGTCCTGGCGCGGGCTCGGCATGTCCACCTCCTCGGAGGTGATCGACGCCGAACTGGCCGCCCGGGGCACCGCGGACATCAGTGCGGCCGAGGCGTTCGCCTCCTGGGAACTCGTGGAGCGGTACGGCCTCGGCGAGGCGGCCGTGTTCCGCGTTCTGCCGGGCTCCCCGGCCGGGCGGCGCCCACCCCTGCTCGACGAGCTGACGACCGCCTCCTCCGCCGGAGAGGCGGCCGATCCGACGGCTCCATCGTGGACCGGCCTGGACGACGCCGCGCTGCACGCGCACCTGTCCCTGCGGATCAGCGAACAGGTCGCCGACGAGACCCGGCTGCCGGTCCTCGACGTCGACCCTCACCGCCCCCTGTCGGAGATGGGCCTGGACTCGGTGATGACCACACGGATCCGGTACGCGCTGGAACGGGAGTTCCGGCTCGCGCTGCCCGCGACCCTGCTCTGGGACCAACCCACCGTGGACGCCATCGCCACGTACCTGGCCGCCCGGCTGGGGCCGACGGCCGCCCCTACGGAAGGAGTCAAGCCGTGATCGACGAGGGCACCGTACCCTGGCCGGAGGATCTCGCCTACGCGTACCGGACGGCCGACTGCTGGCGGGGCCGCCCACTCGGGGCGTATCTGTGGGACTGGGCGGACGCGTGGGGCGACCACGTGGCCGTGGTCGACGGCGACCGGCGGCTGACGTACCGGGAACTCGCTGTGCTGAGCGACGGCCTGGCCGAGCAGCTGATCGAGCACGGGCTCCGCCGCGGCGACAGCGTCCTGGTGCAGCTGCCGAACTGCTGGGAGTTCGTCGTCGTCACCCTCGCCTGCTTCCGAGCGGGGGTGGTGCCCGTGATGATGCTCCCGCAGCACCGAGCGCACGAGCTCACCGCGATCGCCGAACACGTCGAGGCTCGGGCACTGGTCGTACCGGACACCTGGCGCGGCTACGACCACCAGGCCCTGGCACACCAGGTGGCAGCCGGCCTGCCGGACGGCGCGGCCGTCCTCGTGGTCGGCGCCGACGTCCGACCGCACAGCGTCGACGTACGGTCCCTCATGCGCTGCGGCGGTGACGTCGAGGCGCGGCGCCGGCGGCTGGACGGCCTGGCCCCGTCCGCGGCCGACGTGGCGCTCTTCCTGCTCTCCGGTGGCACCACCGCAGTACCGAAAGTCATCGCCCGCACGCACGACGACTACGAGTACAACATCCGGCGGTGCGCCGATGTCTGCCGGTTCAGCCGCCAGACGGTGTACCTGGCGGTGCTGCCGGTCGGGCACAACTTCCCGTTGGCGAACCCCGGAGTGCTGGGGACCCTGCACCGCGGCGGGCGGGTCGTCATGCTGCCGTCGCCCCGCCCCGAGCAGGCGTTCGCCGCCATCGAGGCGGAAGGGGTCACCGCGACGTCGGTGGTGCCGGCGGTGGCGATCAGATGGATGGAGGCCGTGGACGGCAGCGGTCGTGACCTGTCCAGCCTGCGGCACATCCACGTCGGCGGGTCGATGCTCTCGCCGGAGGTCGCCGGCGCCATCGGCCCGGCCCTCGGCTGCGAGCTGCAACAGGTCTACGGGATGGCGGAGGGTCTGGTCTGCTACACCCCGGTCGACGCGCCCCGCTCCGTCGCGAACACGACGCAGGGGCGCCCGCTCAGCCCGTTCGACGAGTTGCTCGTGGTCCACCCCATGACGGGCCGGCCCGTGCCGCCCGGTGCGGTTGGGGAGCTGCTCGTCCGAGGCCCGTACACCCCGCGCGGCTACTACCGGGCGCCCGAGCAGAACGCCGTCTCCTACACGCCCGACGGCTGGTACCGCACCGGTGACCTCGTGCGCATCACCCCGCGAGGCAACCTTGTGGTCTGCGGCCGGGTGAAGGACGTGATCAACCGGGCAGGTGAGAAGATCTCCGCCGCCGAGATCGAGACGCTGGCGCAGGACATCCCGGATGTCGCCGAGGCTGCGGCCGTGTCGGTGCCCGACGCCGTCGTCGGGGAACGGGTCTGCCTCGTCGTCCGCCTGCATCCGGGACGTGAGCTGACCCTGGACCGGGTGGCCGCGGCGCTGACGGAGCGGGGGCTCGCGACGTTCAAGGTGCCGGAGCGTCTGGTCGTCCTGGACGACCTGCCGCACACCCCGCTCGGGAAACCGGACAAGAAGGCGCTGCGGCTGCTCCTGACGCGGGCTGCGTAGGGCCGGAGCCTCGCGCGGCCTGCCGTGGGCCCGCCGGTCGCACCCTGGTCCCGCCGCCCCCGGCCTCGGCGGCGAGACGGCCGCACAAATTTCTGGCCGCAGACCGATCAATCGCCGGCCGGCCCGTCGTCATAACTGTTAGAGCGCTCATGATGCGGCTCGGCGGTCGTCAATACGCCATGACACGGGTGCACTGTTCGTCCCGTCGCGTCGCATCACCTACCCGTTCCCTCGGGTGCAAAACGACCGGTCCTGCCAGAAGTGTGCCCGACATCCACGAATTGGAGTTTCGCGTGACCGTCAGGAACTGGAACCGTACCGCCCTGTCCGCCCTCGGCCTCAGCGCCGTGGCGGCCCTCGGTCTCACCGTTGCCGCCTCGGCGCCGGCGGCTGCCGCCCCGAAGGACGGCGTCTCCGCCGCCACCGCCAGGGTCACCATCACGCCGTCGAGCAACCTGGTCGACGGGACGGCGGTGACCATTGCCGCCACCGGCCTCCGGCCGAGCACCGTGTACCACATCGGCCAGTGCGCGATCATCGGCGAAACCCTTCCGTGCAACGGCGCCGAGACCATTCACGTCAGCTCGTCCAGCTCGGGCAACCTGAGCACCAAGCTGACGGTCCGGCAGGTCTACCAGGGCACGCTGGGCCCGGAGAACATCCCGTGGGGCACCGTTGACTGCAAGGCCGTGCCGTGCGGCATCGGCATGTTCAACGACCTCGGCGAGGGCGCCGGCGCGGCAATTTCGTTCAAGTAATCGCAAGCCGCACCAACGCTGTTCCGGGTCACGTTCCGCGTGACCCGGAACAGCTTTTTTAGGCGCCTCGGAACCGTTCCACGCCGCTTCCGGGCGCTGGCGCAAAGCATGACGCCATTCGACCGGAAACTGCGAAACGCTGTCGATGTGCGCGGCACCTGGACATTGTCGCATCGGCGGTGTCCCGATCCTGAGCCCGTTGGCCGCGGTGGGCAGCGGACGCTGGCGCGCCACGACCTCCACGCATTCATGAAGATGTCCAGCCGCACTGCCGGACCTACCGTCGACTGGCGGCCGACGGCCGGACCGACGCCGTCGGCGGGCCCGCTCCGCCGAGCCCGCAGCCACTGCCGAGCAGCGGCCGGGCCGACCAGGTGTCGACGCTTCGGCACGCTCCGGTCGGCCTGGGGAGGCATGCGACCGCCCGGCGCCAGCCAGGGCCACGAGCTGCGTCGGCGTCCCAGCACTCCTCCCAGGAGGTTCACATGCGCCCACCACGACGGGGCACCATCGACGTTCCCGGCGCCACCCTCTATTTCGAGCTCCGTGGCGACGGACCACCGCTGCTGTGCATTCCCACCGGGAACGGGGACGCCACCCCGTTCGGGCCACTGGCCGACTCCCTCGCCGCTCACCGCACGGTCATCACCTACGACCGGCGCGGCTTCTCCCGAAGCCCGGTCTTCGACGCGGTGGCGGATGATCGACGGGTTCTCGTCGACGCGCAGGATGCGGTTGCGCTGCTCGACCACGTGTCCGACGAGCCCGCCGACGTGTTTGGTACCTGCTCAGGCGGCATCGTGGCACTGGCCCTGCTGCAGACGCGCCCAAACCGCCTGCGCACCCTGGTCGCCCACGAGCCACCCCTGGCGTCGGTTCTGCCGGATGCCGCGCGCTGGTTGAGTTTTTACGAGAGCCTGTACGTCACCTACCGGGAGTCCGGCGTCGCCGCCGCCAAGGCGGTTTTCCGGGACCACGTCGGCCTGGAAGGTGAGACCCGGCCACCCGAGGACGCCCGGCTTCCGCCGCAGCAACTCGAGGAACTGCTCACCAGGCTCCGCCGCAACGAGGTGTTCTGGTTCGAGCACGAGACCCGCAGCTTCCCCGCCTTCCAGCCCGACCTGGGGGCGCTGCGCCGACACCGCGACAAGCTGGTGCTGGCCGGCGGCACCACCTCCCGGGAGCAGTACGCCTACCGCCCCAACAAGGAGCTGGCGCGGCTGCTGGAGGTCGGGATGGTCGACCTTCCCGGCGGCCACCTCGGGCATGTCACCCACCCGTACGAGTTCGCCGAGGCGCTCCACGACCTTCTCCTGTCACGCCCCCCTGCGACAGGCACGCCGCCGGCGTGGTGACGGCCCCGAGACCGGTTCGCCGCGAGGGAATGCCACCCCTTGTGCCCCGCCTTGATTACGCTCCTGAATCAATAACTAATCCGACACGAATCGCGAACTCCACACCCCCTAACCGGTGAGCAATACGGGAGGGGAAAACGGTCCGGACGAACCACATACTGGTGGAGAGGCGAGAGAATCGGGAGGGCGGCCGAACGCCTCGGGTGAATTCCGCTGTTCAGCGGTCACCGGTCAACGTAACCCGAAAAAATGGAGAAGACATGCGCAAGAAGCGTACCGTCGTCGCACTCGCCGCAGTGGCGATGGCGGCCCTCACCACGCTGTTCCTGGCGGGGAACGGGGCGGCCAGCGCCGAGTCCGGCGACACCGCGGCGGCCCCGATGCACTTCGAATCGTCGGAGCTCCGGCAGCTCCTGGCACCCGCCGACGGTCTGGACGCGAAGTCGGCGTCCATCCAGCCCACCATCACCATCAAGGAGGCAGTGGCGACCGGTCAGTTCGAGTCCGGTCCTGGTCTCACGTCCGAGCCCAAGGGCTGCCTGAACATGACCGATGCCCTTGGCGACCTCAGCGGGGTCGAGGGCTACATGCAGTCGGGCGAGCGATCGACGGAGGCCGCGCCGGACAGCCTCCAGCGGTACTACATGACCGCCGTGTTCCAGATCCCCGGCGGCGCCGAGGCCGCGATCGACAAGGTGACCGAGGTGCTGCGCACCTGCAGCGCCGGCACCATCCTGCTGGAGACCGGCAAGGGTGAGCCGCTGAAGGGCAGCATCTCCTACGCCGAGCACAAGGCCCTGCCGCTGGACGGCGCCCGCACCTTCGCCTCCACCCTCACGACGATCCTGCCGTCGTTCACCGGACTCAACGACGAGACCCTCCCGACCACCGAGTGCGAGGCCCAGCTCACCCTGGCCGCTGACGGTGACCTGCTGATCTGGTCCGTCGAGCCGACGGAGCAGCTGGCCACCGAGTCGGTCTCCACCGTCTACGAGCGGGCCCTGGCCCTGAGCTGATCAACCGCCGCCCTCCCAGGTCGTGCCTGCGCCACCGGCGCAGGCACGACCGTCTCGCGTTCATGACCGTCGACTGTGGGAGGCGTTCCATCCGACGACTGCGGCCCCGGCCGTAGCCCGCTTCCCCAGCGGCCACGGCTGGCCACCCAGCCCGACCGCCGCCAAGGCGTCAGCGTCGGGCGCTGCGGACCATCGCCGCGATGAGAACAGCACCGACGGCGACGTGCATCAACGCGAGGGCGACCATGGCGCCGCCGCTGTCCGCGGCGGTCGGCCCGGCCAGGGAGAGCAGAGTGAAGACCGCCGCCACGATCACCCAGATGCGCAGGCCGTGCCGGGTGACCCGCTCCAGGAGCGCGAGGAGCCCCCAGCCGATCAGGGAGGTGAGCAGCGACGACACGATCACCGCCCCCAAACCGATCTTCATGGGCGGCTCACCCTCGGCCAGCGTGGCCTCCAGGTCGACGCCGGCGACAGGAGCCGCCACGACCCAGATGAGCACGGCGGCCAGAACGGCCAGCAGCACACCGAGCGCACGATCACGCCACCGTACGCTGCGACTTCCGGCCGGAGTTACGGCGGCTTGCGAGACAGCAGAATCCATGACAACCCATCCTTCAGTTTCCTGAACAGTTCCGCGACACGGGTGCTGTGCACATATACCGCCATATGCACAATGCATGGAGCCTACAGGAGGCAGCCAACCGTGGCGATGGACGATCACCTCTTTTTGCCAACCAGAACGGTCGATCGACGCCACCCGGATAAACCCCACGGACTTCGAATTCCGGCACGTGGCGGTGTGGACGCCCCACCGCTTCCGATCGACGGGAAACTCCGGGCGCCGGATCGCGCGGAGCGAGTGGCGCACCACGGCAGGGCGGCAGCCTCGGCGGGCCGGCACCGCGCGGCGCCGTCCATGCTGCCCGGTCCTTCCCGCAGCCGCACAGCGCCGCACGTGACGAGAAGACACCCGCCGGTCCTGCGGGCAGGCTGGACACGACATCGGCGCACGTGACCATGCGCGTGTGGTGACGTCGGCGGGTCGCCCGTGGCACATCGTCGACTGGCGTCACCGCCGCCGTGCCGGAGCGGACAACGCCGGCGCCCATCCGGGTCCAGCCGGCCGCGCCGGCCCCGGTCACGCGGGCAGGCCGGGCCCGGCCGCGGCATGGGAGCGGGGGCCTCTCCCGCGCCCCGTGCCGCAGCGGGCCCGGTCCAGCGCCCTCACACCGGCAGAACGGACACCACGTGGTCGCGGCCCGATCGAGTTCCGACCACGAGGAGGACGCATGTCGATCCCAGCAGAAGCACCCGCCTTTCCCATCGGACGGCAGTGCCCCTACCGACCGTCGCAGGGCTACGCCGACCTCCGCAGCAAGGGACCGCTGTCGCGGGTACGGCTCTACGACGGACGCGAGGCATGGCTGATCACCGGCTACCCGGAGGCACGGGCGCTGCTCGCGGACCGGCGCGTCTCGATCAACCCCCGCCTCGACGGCTTTCCCGCCCTGAGCGCGGAGATGGCCGAGCTGGAGAACACCGGCTACACGGACGTCCTGATCGGCGTCGACCCGCCGCTGCACACCCGGCAGCGCACCATGCTGATTCCGAGCTTCTCGGTACGTCGAATGAACGCTCTCCGCCCCGCCATCCAGGACATCGTCGATCAGCGCATCGATGCGATGCTGGCCGCCGGCCCGCCGGCGGACCTGGTCGCCACGTTCGCGCTGCCGGTGCCGTCCATGGCGGTCTGCGTGCTGCTCGGCGTCCCCTACGAGGATCGCGATGCCTTCGAGGGGCCCGCCCGGAGCCTCTTCGACACCGACCCCGAGCAGGCCGCGGACGCGATGACCGCGCTCAGCGACTACTTCGGGCAACTCATCCGCAAAAAGGAGACCAACCCGGGCACAGGTCTGCTCGACGACCTGATCGCCGGCGCGGTACGTGAGGGCTCGCTCTCTCGAGAGGAACTGGTCCGCTACGCGATGCTCATGCTCATCGCGGGGCAGGACACCACCGCAAACGTCATCTCGCTCGGGACGCTGGCGCTGCTCGAACACCCGGACCAGTTCGCCAAGCTGCGCGACGATCCGGATCTCGCTCCCGGGGCGGTGGAGGAGATCATGCGCTACGTCTCCCTCATCGAGGCGATATCCCGGGTGGCACTCGAGGACATCGAGATCTCCGGCTACCACATCAAGGCCGGTGAGGGCCTCCTGATCGGTGCGGCGGCGGCGAACTTCTCGACCGCGTTGGTGTCGACTCCGGAGCAACTCGACGTGACCCGGTCGCCGCGGCACCACCTCGGTTTCGGCTTCGGCGCCCACCAGTGCATCGGGCAGAACCTCGCTCGCATCGAGCTGGAGCTCGCATTCCGTACGCTGACGCGGCGAGTTCCCCATCTGCGGCTCGCGGTGCCGGCAAGCGAGATCCGCACCAGCGTCACCGGCCCCATGGAGCGGCTCACGACCCTGCCGGTGACCTGGTAGGGCCCGTCACGTCGCACGCCGTGTTCCGAGCGGCACCGACGACGCCGGTTCGTGACAGCCACCTGTCACGAACCGGCGTCTCGTGCGTCCCGGATCCTCTCCCGGGCAGCGGTCCGCCACCCGACGCGCTGCGCCGGGTGGCGGAGGTGCCCGCCGGGGAACTATCGGGGGAGGTGATCGGGCTCGTCCCGCCGGAGCAGCGCGTAGTGCGCCGCGAGTTGGCGGAAGGATTCCTTGGGCTCCCACCGGTAGGGCGACGCCGGATCGTGGTAATCGTCCCGGATGGTCTTGACCAACGCCATGCTGGCCGCATCGAGGTCCAGCCGGTGGTCCGCGGAGTGCGGGTGCGTCGGGTGGATGAACTCGCTCACCGCGACGCCGTCCATGCCAGCCCGTCGGAACACCTCGAGCATCCGGTGATGGAACGCCGCCTGGGCGTGCTCGTCGCGCAGCACACCCTCGTCGACCGTGTGCACGGGTCCGCGGCGGTCGACGACGTCGAACGAGAGGAAAGCCATCTCGCCGGCGCGGGGATGGGTGGCGGTACCGAACTCCGCGATCATCACCGGCTTGCCCCACCGGTGATAGCGCTCGAGCTCACGGACGTGATCGTCGTCGCTGGTCGGGTACGCGAGGGTGTAGAAGTGCATCAGCCTGACCGTGTCGAACAGTCGCCAGTCGACGTCCTCGAACGGCGCCGCCGCGTAGCTCACCTCGCCAGCGAAGACGGGCCGCACTGACCGGACAGCCCGGTCGAGAAACTGGTTGAGGCGCGTGTTGGCGCTGTCCAGGTCGACCGTGCCGGTAGGAGCGAGGACCTGGTGGTCGGCCTCGGCGAAGATGTTGGCCATTCGCTCGTGGTACCGGTCGCCGGGGACGAGGCCCGGGGTGAAGACCAGGTGTACGCATCCGATGGAGAAGCTGATCCGCACCCCGTCCCGTCTCAACTGCTCGGCCAGGCGTGCCGCCTCGACCAGGTGGTCGATGATCTCCTGCTGGGGCCGGTCGACGAGGCGGGGCTGGAACCACACGTGGAGTCCGACGTCGGCGGCGGCCCGGGCCGTGGCGGTCAGCCGCCCCAGGTCGCTGCCGTAGACGGTCACCGAATTGCAGCTCAACTGCCGGCGGATCGCGCCGATCTCCTGCTCCATCCGGTCCCGGCTCCACACGAGCCGGGACAGCTCTCCCTGTCCGGTGGCGAAGTTCGTACCCGTGTCGTAGGTGACACCGACCGATCGCAGCGTGCCGCGCCCGGCGGCGCGTGGGGTGGCGGGTCGCGGACCAGATGTCATGGGGTCTCCTTGATGGCGTCGTGTCCCGGTGCGCCTCGGCGCAGCCACGTCGGAGCCGTACGAGCTGACTGCGGCCTTGCGACGGTGGGCCGGTCGATGCGACGCACGGCGCGGACCGACGTGTCCGGAACCGACCCTCGCAACACCTGCCTCGGGCCCGCATCTCCGGCCGTGCGGGCACGCCCGGCCCGTCTCCCCCGGCGGCCTCGACCCGACGGTGGCGGCGCACGGACGAAGGTGCCCGGGGCAGGCGGGCGCTGCCACGCTGTGCTCATGGCGGATTTCGACGGCAGGACGGTACTGGTCACCGGGGGAGGCAGCGGCATCGGCCTGGCCACGGCACGCAGGCTGCTGGAGGTCGGCGCACAGGTGGTGATCTCAGGTCGGAGCAGCGCCCGTCTACAGGGTGCCGTCGAGGCGCTCGGCGCGTCCGACCGGGTGCTGGCCGTTCCGGCCGACGTCGCCAAGGGGCGGGATCTCGACCGGCTGATGACCGTGGTGGAGCATCGGTTCGGCCGTCTCCACGGGGTGTTCTGCAACGCCGGCGTCGCGCGGTTCAATCCGAGCGCGGCGGTGACCGACGAGGAGTACGACGACCTCATGGGCACCAACGTCCGGGGCGTCTTCTACACCGTCCAGAAGGCACTTCCGCTGTTGGTCGACGGTGGGGCGGTGGTGGTGAACGGGAGCTGGCTGGTGCACCGGGGGCTGGCGACGACGCCGTTGTACGCGGCGGGCAAGGCGGCCGTGGTGAACCTCGCGCGGTCGCTCGCCGCCGACCTGGGGGCCCGGGGTGTCCGGATCAACGCGGTGAGCCCCGGCTACATCGTGACCGACATGTTCCTCGGCATCGCGGTGACGGAGGAGGCCAGGGAGTCCGCCCGGAGCCAGGTGCCCCTGGGCCGGTTGGGACGGCCTGACGACGTCGCGGAAGCCGTGGTGTTTCTGCTGTCCGACCGGTCTGCGTACATCACCGGTCAGGAACTGCTCGTCGACGGCGGACTGATCACATCGGTGCCGCGGTGATGCCTGGCGGCCGATCCGCACGGATCGGTCGCCCCCGCCGGCCGGGCCGGCGTAACCCTGGCGTGGTGGGCCCGGCGCCCCACGCCCGGCGGGCACCGCGCGATCGCTCTGGGGTGTGGCTGATCGCGCGGTGCCCGCCACGTCGGTCCGTGTTCAGGACACCTTGGTCAGGGTGGCGTGCATGAACGGAACCCAGTTACCGTCGGGCAGCGGGAAGT
Source organism: Micromonospora sp. NPDC002717 (assembly GCF_040295705.1). Lineage (NCBI taxonomy): Bacteria > Bacillati > Actinomycetota > Actinomycetes > Micromonosporales > Micromonosporaceae > Micromonospora > Micromonospora sp. NPDC002717. The sequence continues at coordinate 108,646 of NZ_JBEOVW010000021.1, forward strand.
CGCAGTCGTAGCTGATGGTGCCGTCCTCGTTGAGCTTGCGAATGTACTTCGCCGGGCCGACCAGGACGAGCTTGTCGTCCTCGAAGTCGCCGATGTAGTGGCTCTGCTCGGCGTTGTACGGTCCGAAGCTGCTGAAGTAGTGCGTCCGGAACTTCTGGGTCTCCGGGTCGTAGTCGAAGAACTCGTACCCGACGTCGGGCACCTTGCCCGCCGGTCCCAGGTCCATCGCGCAGTTCCAGCGGTGGACGAGGAAGAATCCACCCTCCAGCCACTCGAAGGTCTCCGTGCCGGACAGCTCCGCAGGCGGGCCCATCGGGCCGGCCTCGGTCTTGCCGCTGAGCTTCCACGTGCCCACGAGGTAGTCGAGGCGCCGGAGGGCCGGGTCGGGCTGCGGCGGCGGGGGCATCTGCTGCGCGTTGTCAGACATGATCGCTCCTTGGCATGTTTCGATGCGGATGAAGGCGTGGCACGACACGCACGTCGAACACGTGGTCCGAGTCGCGTGTCAAGCGCGCCAGCCGACGAGGGCACCGCTGCGGCACCTTCCGGGGATGAGCGGAGCCACGACACGTTCGTGCCGTCGATCGTCTGGCGCGCCAGCCACATCCCTTATGACGCAGCGGCGCCGGACAACTCATCGGTTTCGCAAGCGAGCATTCACACAAGGGCAATTGCTGTCCTTACGGCTGATAGCGGCTCCACCAAAAGGACAGCCGCCATCGGCCAGGAGGAAGGGCTCGGCGGTCCACCCGGACCGGGCCGAACAGCGAACCGGGCGCGCGGCGCAGAACGCCACACGCCCGGGACGGCACCCAGCGGGTCAGAGATACGGCCTCCGCGCGGCGATGATCGCGTAGCCGATGTCGGCGCCGTAGGCGAAGTAGTCCCGGTACGACTGCTTCAGCTCACCCACCATCTCCTCGCCGAACCGCGAGGCGAGCTCATCGTGCAGCTCGTTCGCACGGTCCAGGTAGCGCAGCCCCATGCCGTACACCCGCGGGCCGCACTGGGTGTATTCCTGGACGTCGAACCCCGACGTCCGCAGGCGCGAGATCCATTCCGGCACCGACAGCAGCTGACCGACCTGGAAGGCCGCCGTGAACCGGGCGGCGCGCTCCGACCCGGCTGGCGCCTCGCGGGTGCAGTCGGCGATGGCCAACCGGCCACCGGGCCGCAGGACACGGCGGAACTCCGCGAGCGGGGCCGCCAGGTCGTCGGCGTGCATGAGCGACTCCACGGCGATGACCGCGTCGAACGTGCCGTCCGGGTAGTCCAGGTGGTTGTAGTCCCCGTGGGCGAACACGATCCGGGTGGCCGCGGCGCTGCGCTCGGCGCGCCGCCGGGCCTCGGCGGCCTGCACGGAGCTGATGGTGATGCCGGTGACCCGTACGCCGTGCTCCTCGGCCAGCTGCACCGCCGGGGCGCCGACGCCACAACCGGCGTCGAGGACGTGCTCTCCCGGGCGCAGTCCGATCGCCGCCCCCACCTTCCGGGTGATCCGCCTGGCGGCCTCGACCACCGGCGTGTCGTCGTGGTCGTCATACCAGTACGGCAGGTGTTCCTGGCCGTCGATGAAGATCTGCGACAGCGCCGCGGTCTCGTCGTACATCCGGCCGATGTCGTCGGTGTTGGGTGTCGTCGAGCCCATCGCTCCTCGCTTCTGTGTCGTCGTCTCCGCCCGGTCGCCACCACCCTCGCATCGAAGATCCCGGGGGCACACCTTCGGTGTTGCGGGGGGACGACGATTCGGAGCAGCCCGGTCGCGCCCCGTGTCGCCGGCCTGGTAGGACAGTCCGCGATCGGTATAGTGGGAGATGCATATTTGCGCTACCAGTGGATGAAAGAGGGATAGATGGCGACCGTTGACACGAATGCGTCGCAACCCGACGCCGAGCCCGCGACTGCCATCACCATCGACGACGAGGGCTTTTCGGCGCTCGTCGAGGGGCATCGACGCGAGTTGCAGGTCCACTGCTACCGGATGCTGGGGTCCTTCGAGGATGCGGAAGACCTGGTCCAGGAGACGTACCTGCGGGCGTGGCGCAAGCGTGAGACGTTCGAGGGGCGGTCCACCGCCCGGTCCTGGCTGTACAGGATCGCGACCAACGCCTGCCTCGACTTCCTGCGGCGCAACGCGCGCATGCCGGTGGCGCACCGCCAGCCGGCGCTCGGGGCGGGGCCGTCCACACCGCCACCCCCGACGGACGAGGTGCCCTGGCTCCAGCCCTTCCCGGACCACCTGCTCGAGCCGGTTGCCCCGCCCGACTCCCAGCCGGATTCGCAGATCATGGCGCGGGAGACCATCGAGCTGGCGTTCCTCGTGGCGATCCAGCACCTACCGCCCCAGCAACGGGCGGTGTTGATTCTGCGCGACGTCCTCGGCTGGTCCGCCAACGAAGCCGCCACGATGCTCGACATCAGCGTCGCCTCCGCCAACAGCGCGTTGCAGCGGGCGCGGGCGACGCTGAAGGACCGCCTGCCCCCGAGGCCGATCGACTGGGGCCCCGCCACCGATCCGGCCGAGGCTGAGCGGGCCCTCATGCAGCGATGCATCGAGGCGCTCGAGAAAGCCGACGCGGAGAACTTCGCGAAGCTCGTACGCGAGGACGTGCGGGTGACGATGCCGCCGGACCCGTTCTGGATCGTCGGCCGCGACACCTTCGTCGCCGGTCTCCTCGCCCAGTTCGACCCGGCGTCCCCGGCCTACTTCGGGGAGTGGCGGGCGCTACCGGCCCACGCGAACATGCAACCGGCCGTCGCCGGCTACGTGCGTCGTCCGGGTGATGCGGTCTACCGTCCGCAGGTCCTCAACGTCTTCAGGATCGAGGACGGCATGATCGCCGAGATCACGGCGTTCCCGCCGGAGGTCTTCCCCACGTTCAACCTTCCCGCGACCCTCTGAACGCCCGAGGGGCGCCCGCCATTCGGTGGGTGCCCCTCGCTCGTACCTCTTCAGCGTCTCCGAGCGACGGTGAGCCCGTCGGCCAGCGGCAACATGACCGCCTCCAGCCGGTCATCGGCCGCGACGGCGGCATTAACCTCACGCATCACGGCGGCGCACCTCCGCTGCAAAGGCTCGGCGGCCAAATCAGGCGCCGTCACGAAGCCGTCAAGGAGCACGTTGTCCAGCAGCAGCAAGCCACCCGGACGCAGCAGCGGCACCGCGAGGTCGTAGTAGGTCGGGTAGTTCGCCTTGTCCGCGTCGACGAAGACGATGTCGACGCAGCGCTCCCCCGGCAGCGAACGCAGGGTCCGCGCGGCCGGCCCGAGCCTGAAGTCGATGAGGTCGGCAACCCCCGCCCGCGTCCAGTGGGCACGGGCGAGATCGAGCCAGCGATCACTGTTGTCACAGGTGATCACCCGACCCCCGGGCGGCAGGCCCCGGGCGAACGCCAGAGCGGAAAGTCCGGTGAAGGTGCCGACATCGACCACCGTCCGGGCACCGGATATCCGCGCCAACAGGGTCAACAGGCTGGCCTGTTCCACTGGCACCATCATCCCGGCGGCCTCCCCGAGCGCTTCGGTCGCGGCGACGAGGCTGTTCACGACCGGGTCGGGTGGTGTCATCGACGCGAGCAAGTACTCACGCAGCACCTGGTTGACCGGTACATGCTTGGCCATCCCGCCACCTGCTCCGCCGCCCATACGCCCACCTCCACGTCGTGTGGATCCGCAACCGAGCCGCTCGATGCCGGCTGTGGGCGGTCCAGCCTGATCGTCACCAGCCGCCCGCACCGCCGCACCTTGCTGCGTGCGCAGACGTCACCTGCACCGCACGCAGGAGGAAGAGGCGAGCACACGACGGTGCCACGCTGATCCCAAGGGCACGAGAAGCGATCAACCGGGAGCGCGGATGCGGGCAATGTGGAAAGGCGCGGTCTCCTTCGGCCTCGTCTCGATCACCGTCAGGTTGTACGCCGCGACGGAGGAAAAGTCGGTCCGGTTCCGGCAGGTGCACCGGGACGACGGCGGCCGGATCACGCTCCGTCGGTTCTGTGACGACTGCGAGACCGAGGTCCCCTACCGGGACATCGCCAAGGGGTACGAGTTCGACGACGGGCGCCTGGTCGTCGTCACCGACGACGAGTTGGCCGAACTGCCGCTGCCGACGGTACGCACCATCGAGGTGCTGAAGTTCGTCCACATCGAGGAAATCGACCCCGTCCTCTACAACCGGACCTACTACCTGGAGCCGGAGGACATCGCCGTCACGCCGTACGCCCTCCTGCGCAACGCTCTGAGGAACAGCCGTCGGGTGGCGATCGCGAAGGTCGCGCTACGCCAGGTCGAGAGACTGGCCACCATCCGAGAACGGGACGACATGCTCGTCCTTCAGACCATGCTCTGGCCTGACGAGCTCCGCAAACCGGACTTCCCCTTCCTTCGCGAAACGACTGCGGTGCGGCCCGCGGAGCTGGCCATGACCATCTCGCTCATCGACTCGATGACGGATCACCTCGATCCCGACGGTCTCCGGGACGGGTACCGGACCGCACTGTTGGACCTGCTCGCGGCCAAGGCTGGCGGCGACACGTCCGACGGGGCGGCGCCTGATGGGCCTGCCCTCGAGGACACCACGGAAGGGCTCGACCCCGGCCACGCGCTGCAAAGAGGACGCGTCGCGAGGACGGCCTAGCAAAGGCGGCCCGCTGGCGGCGCACGGCCAGGCTCCGGGCGGCTCTCCGGGCGGGTCGGCCAATGTGGCGAGGCATGTCGAGGCGACCCGTTTCGACCCCTCGTGGAAAGCGCCACCAGCGTCTCTCGGGAGCCAGGGAGTAGAACATGAGGTTTGTCCTGCTAAGTCGGTTCAGCGTCGTGACCACCGACGCCACCGGAGCTGTCGCCTGGCGACCCGAGGATCTCGAAGCACACTTCCGGTACATGCGCGACCTCAACCGGACACTGGGGAGCACCGGCGAGTTGGTCTCCACGCACGAGCTGGCACTCGCCCCGCAGGCACGCGTCGTCCGCGCCGCTGGCGGAGACGTCGCCATCGACGACGCCGGCAGGGCGGACGGTGACGCCGTGACCTGCTACTGGCTGGTCGACTGCGAGACCCTCGAAAGAGCTGTCGAAATCGCCGCCAGTGTGTCAGCCGCTCCCGGCGCCTGCGGCCAGCCGCTCAATCATGTCGTCGAGCTGCGGCCGGTCATCCCCTGAAGACCGATCGCCGCATCTGGAAGATCGCCGCCCTGCGGTTCTCACCGATGACGCCCCGAGCCCCAGGCGTGGTGGGGCTCCCCGATCATCGTGGACCGGGGAGCCCCGCCGGGCGGCTGCATGGTCAAACCTGGCGGCGGTTCCACGGGCCGGTGACGGCGTACGTGATGCCCGGGTTGTAGACGTTGAAGAACATGGTCCGGCCGTCGGCGGAGAACGTCGCGCCGGCAAACTCGCCGTACTCCGGGTCCCCGGCGGTGCCGACGTTGACCCGGTTACGCGCGAAGACGAACACCTCGCCGTCGGCGGTCGTACCAAGGATGTGCTGGTCCCCGATCCCGTCCTCGCACATCATCAGGCCCCCGTACGGCGACATGCAGATGTTGTCCGGGGCGTCGAACTCCGGGTTCTCCGGCGCCGGCGTCGGACGGGTGAAGATGGTCTCCAGGCGCAACGTGTTGGCTCGGGGGTCGTACCGCCAGACCTGGCCGTCGTGGTCGCGGGCCGAGCCCAGCTCGCGCCGGGCGAACGACGAGACGAAATAGGCGCAGCCGTCCTTCTCCCCCCACCAGGCGCCCTCGATCTTGTACCCACCGGTGATCGGCCTGCCGTAGTCCTGGGCACGGACCGATTCCGTCGTCGCCAGCGGGTCCGGCACGTCAAGCCACTCGACGCCGGAGAAGGAGGTGCCCGCCTCGGTCACCACCGACAGGTCGGGCAGGTCCGGGACGTGCAGAGCCTGCAGCAGGCCACCTGCCCGCAGGCTCCCGTGACCGCCGAGCGGCCGGTTCGGCAGGAAGCGATAGAAGCTGCCCAGCGGCGCCACGAACGCGTCCTCGGTCTCATAGACGATGCCGGTGTGCGGGTCGACCGCCACCGCCTCGTGCTGGAACCGGCCCATCGCGGTCAGCGGTGTCGGATCGGTGTTGCGGGCATCGTCGTACGGGTCGACCTCGAAGATGAACCCGTGGTCCTTCGTGTACCCGCGGACACCGGCCTTGTCCTCGGTCTCCTCGCAGGTCAGCCAGGTGTGCCACGGCGTCCGGCCGCCGGAACAGTTGATGGCCGTGCCGCCCAGGCTGACGTGCTCGGAGACGGCGCGGTTCGACGCGTCGACGGCGAGCGTGCTGGTCCCGCCCCCGGCGGCCGGGTCGTACGTACGCTCCGGCGGAGCCACCACCTTGATCTTCGCGGTCGGGGAGCACTCATGGTTGCGCACCAGGCGAGTGCCACGCGCCTCGTCGGCGAAGGAACCCATACCGTCGAACCGGCTCGGCACAATACCACCGTCCGGCCGGGCAGTGCCTTCGCGCGACAGCACCGTATAGCGGAAGCCCACCGGCAGGTCGAGCATGCCGGCCGGGTCAGGCACGAGCGGACCGTACCCGACCTCCGGGCCGGACACCCCCAGCGCGGGTGCCGCGGTGAACAGGGCATCGACCGAACCGGCCACGGCCACGGCGAGACCGGCTCCGGCCGATCGGGACAGGAACTGGCGGCGGGACAAAGACACGGGGAATCCTCCTAGACGTCACAGACCGTAGCTGGCCGGCCGATATCGATCCGAGCCGCTCGATCAACTACGTCACATCCCGCCCCACCCGTCAAGATGCCGATCGAATTGATCCCCGCCAACGGTGACCGCCGACCTGGCTCAACGGGTCAGGATCTCGGAAACCAAGCGAACGCCAAGCGTCCTAAGTTTCATAAGCCGGTCAGAGCCACTCGGTGATGATGGTGATGGTCAGGACGGCTTGGAAACGGACCGCCAGCTTGTCGTAGCGGGTGGCGACGCCACGATGGCGTTTGAGCCTGTTGATGCCGTTCGACGGCGTGGCGTAGCCGGTAGAGGTCCTTGTCGAACGTGGGTGGGCGGCCGCCCTTGGAGCCTTTGGCCATGCGGTGGGCGTCCTGGTCTGTCTTGCGGGGGATGCAGGAGATGGCTGCGGTTGCCGCGGCTGGTGTAGGCCTTGTCTGCCAGGACCAGGTCGGGGCGGGTGCGGGGCCGGCCGACGCCCAGACGGGTCACGCGGATGCGGCGCAGGACGGGGATGAACTGCGGGCTGTCACCACGGTGCCCGGCGGTCACGATCAGGGAGAGGACTTTCTGCCCCTGCTCGCAGGCCAGATGAGTTTGGTGGTCGGCCCGTCCCTCGATCGACCCAGCGCGTGGTCGGCCGGCTCGTCGTGCACGCCGCCGGGTGGTTCCTTCTGCAGATGCCCGTCCGTGCGGGCGCCGGCGGCGTGCTGGTGGGCGCGGCTGGTCATCGAGTCCACGCTCACCGTCCAGCCGATCCGGCCCTGCGCGTCGCCGGCCGCCTGCAACGCGGACAGGATCTTGTCCCAGGTCCCGTCACGCTGCCAGCGGCGGAACAGGCCGTAGACGGTGGGCCAGGGCGCGTACTCGGCCGGGACGTCCCGCCACGGGGCACCGACCCGGATCCGCCACCGGATCCCGTCGATGAGCTGTCGTTTCTCCCACTTCGGCGGACGACCCGTCGTCGGCGCGGCAGGCAGCAGCGGAGCCAGAACAGCCCACTGCCTGTCGGTCAGGTCATGCCGCCTCGTCACCGCTACGCTGGGCACGAGGTCTCCGGTATGAGGTTCTTGCTTGGTCGCAGAACCAGATACCGGAGACCTCTTCAGTTATCGATCACCGCCACGCCGTGACCTCGATGCCGTCAGCCTGGCTTACGAAACACGCCTTAGCTTGATCTTTAACCTGCGGCGGTTGGTCGGTGACCCCGACTGATCATGGGGACAGCCCTTGGTTGATCATTCTTCTTGTCGAGGGAAGATGATCAATAACCAAGGGCTGTCTCGGTGATTAGTGTGCATGATCCTTATCTGGTTGGTGGCGTCGGGGAGCTGGGCAGGTTCCGGCGGGAGTTCTATGGCTGCTTGACTGCGCGGGCGGATGCGTTGTTCGAGCTGGCCGACGCGGTGTTGTGCGCTGATGGGCCGGTGCGGTCGTTGGTGGAGTTGTCGCTGGTGGGTGAGCACCGCCGCGGTCACGGCGCGTTGTACGACGCCCTCGCGTGTGGGCGGCTGGACATCGACCGGCTGCGTACCGCCCTGGCCGGGTGCCGCTGCCACGAGCGGCTGACGGCCGGGTCGTGCTGGCGGTGGACATCACCTGCTGGTTGCGTCCGGACGCGCACACCTCGCCACAGCGGGTCCTGTGTCACACCTACGGTCGGGGCAAGGACCAGACCATCATGGTCCCGGGTTGGCCTTACTCGATGGTGGTGGCCCTGGAGTCGGGCCGTAGCTCGTGGACCGCGCCGTTGGACGCGGTGCGGTTGGCGCCGGGTGATGACGCGGCGGCAGTCACGGCGGGGCAGATACGAGACATTGTGCAGCGGCTGGTCGCGGCCGGCCAGTGGCGGCCCGGCGACCTGGACATCCTGGTCGTGGCCGACGCTGGCTACGACGCGCCCCGGCTGGCGTT